>NZ_JCBAMR010000027.1:0-89010 GCF_059760425.1 Achromobacter sp. RT286_PF | reverse complement strand
AGGCAAGGATGTAAAGAGGCAGAGCCCGCGTCGCCCGCGCCCCCGATGGCGCCCCCAGCCGTTGTGGTGGCGCGGCCAGATGGGCCGCCGGCCGTTGTTGTCGCGCCGCCCGATGGGCCGCCGGCCGCATGGGCTGGCGCGCTGGTCGAAGTGCCGGCGCTGGCGCTGGAAGCAGCGTCCGCCGAGGGGGCGGCCGAGGGGGGCGCCGGTGCACCAGCCACAGTAGCTGCGTTCGCGGTACCGCCGACGGTGCCGGTCGAGCTAGCGTCCGCTGCGGAGGGCGCCGTGTTGACGCCCGCGCCTGCCGACGCCGCGGAGCCGGGCTCGCTTCCCGCGTCGCTGGCGACGGACGAGTCCCCGGCGGCGGTCGTCGCGGTGACGCTTGCCGGGGTTGCTCCGGCTGCGCTTGTCGCTACGTCAGGTGAGGCTGCGGCAGGTGAGGCTGCGGCAGGCGCGGCGGCGGAGGTCGCAGCGCTACCGGCGGAGCCCGTCGCGGCGCTGGTCGCTGCCGTAGTCGAGCCAGCCGCGCTGCCGCCGGAGCCTCCCAGCCCCGCTGCCGCGCCTGCGCCGATGCCGCCTGCGCCTGCGCCGATGCCACCCGCGCCTGCGCCGATCCCGCCAACGCCGGATGTCGCGCTGGCCCCCGCTGATGAGGGGTTGCTGGGGAAGTTCAAGCCGCCTTCACCCGAGCCGCCGGGCAGGCCCGCGCCCTGCGGCAGGGGGCTTTGCGAGGCAGGGACGAAGCCAGGCGTTTGCGTGGGGATGCCGGCGGCCACGGCAGCGCCGTCGCCAGACAGGCCGCCCGTCGTCGGCAGGGTGTCGCTGGATGCGGTCAACGCGCCGCCATCCGGGGCTGCAACGCCAGCGGCATGGGCGGAGACGTTTGCAGAGACGTCGGCGGGGACATTAGCGGAGACGTTAGCGGGAACCTCAACGGGCATACCAGCGGAGACGTTAGCGGGAACCTCAGCGGACATACCAGCGGGGATACCGGCGGAGATGTCGGCGGAAGGGCCCGTTGCCGAACCTGCGTGGCCGGTGCTCGTTAATTGCGCAAGCTGGTCGCCTTGCGTCACGGTCCCGGCAGAGGACCGCGATGCGCCGTTCACGGCGTCGGGCCAGCTGAATCCGTGCAAGGCGCCAGAGGACTGCGGAACGACGGTGGCCAGCGAAGCCGGGTCAGACAGCGCGCCGCCAGCAACGGCTGCCGAAGATGCTGCGGCTGCCGTATTGCCGGCCGCGTTTGCGGCGCCGGCCAGCAGCGTGCCCGCGCTGGCGGTCACGGTCGCGAGCAGCGTAGCGTTCGGCAAAGTCGACGTGTCGCGCGTGTCGCGTGGGTGCGCGGATGCTGTGACTGAGGCCGCGCCTTGTTGGCCGGGAGACACGGACGCAGCGAAAGAGGGCGACGATTGCGTCCCCACTGCGGCGGACGCGGAGGCGGGCGCGGAGGTGGGCGACGATTGCGTTGTTGCCGCTGCGGACGCGGAAGTGCGCGACGACTGCGTGGTTGCCGCGGCGGTCCCGAAGCTGGGCGATGGCTGCGTTGTAGCGGCGGCCGATGTCTCGTCGGCCTGCTTGCGCCGGTCGGCGTCGGCGCTTGTCTGGGCGAGGTGGGTGTCGGGCGCGGCGGACCCCGGCGGCAGATCCGTCGTCAGCGGCGAAGCTCCGTCCGCCGCCGTGGTCGACGCGCGGGCTGCGGTTGCGGCTACCGAAGCAACTCCGGAACCCGCCAGCGCGCCGACTTGCGATGCTGCGTGGGCGGATGCTGCCGCTAAGGTCGCGGGGGGAGTGGATGCGCTGTTGAAAGATGCCGCGTTAGAAGGGGCGGCGTTAGGTGCGGCGACGTGAGAGGAGCCGTTATAGGCGTCGCCAGAGGAGACTGCCCCGCTGTAGGCCGCGTTCACGGAGGTCGCGGCGGTCATGCCGAGGTCCGTCGCGATGGATGGTGGCGACGACGTGGCGGCGCCGGTGAAGTCGCCGGCTGCCGGTCCGGCTTGCACTGACGCGGCCGACACAACGTCGCCCGGCAACGCGATGCTTTCCGTGGACGCCGATACGAGAGCCGCCGAAGCCGGCGACACGGCAACGTCCGCCGTGGGAGATACGAAAGTGTCTGAAGCGCCTGCAACCGCGGACGAGTCGAATGAAGGCGTCGTCGGCGCTACCGAAGCGGCGAATGACGATGCACCGGTAGCCGCCCCAGCTGCCGCAATCGAGGCGGCGCCAGAAGACGCGCCGCCCGATATGACCGCGGACGCACTCGCAGCCGTAATCGAAGGCGTGGCCGACGCAGCACCGCCAGCAGCGAACGAAGGCGCGACCGTCGAAGCACCGGCAGCGGCGATCGAAGGCGCGACGCTAGACGCACCGGCAGCGGCGATCGAAGGCGCGACCGTCGACGCACCGGCAGCAGCAATCGAAGGCGCGACGGTAGACGCACCGGCAGCAGCAATCGAAGGCGCGACCGTCGACGCACCGGCAGCGGCGATCGAAGGCGAGACCGTCGACGCACCGGCAGCGGCGATCGAAGGCGCGACCGTCGAAGCACCGGCAGCGGCGATCGAAGGCGCGACCGTCGACGCACCGGCAGCGGCGATCGAAGGCGCGACCGTCGACGCACCGGCAGCGGTGATCGAAGGCGCGACCGTCGACGCACCGGCAGCGGCGATCGAAGGCGCGACCGTCGACGCACCGGCAGCGGTGATCGAAGGCGCGACCGTGGATGCGCTTGCGACGGCAATCGAAGGGGCGGCCGACGGGCCGGCCGCATCGGCAACAGAAGGCGCCCCAGTGTTCGCGATCAGGGAATCGCTGGCGGGCGCATCGGGTGTTGCGACAGCAGACGGGGCCGACGTCGCAACGGACGAGGTGCCGGTTGCGTTGACGGGTGCCGTACCTGCGGCGGAAGCGCTGGACACGGGTGCGCCCGTGCCGGCAGTTGGCGGGGCAGACGCTACGACGCCAGCTGGACCGGAGGCGCTGGTCGCGCCGCCTGCGTCGGCGGTCGCGGTAGCGTTCGCAGCCGTCGACGCTGCACCTGTCGTTGGCGCGGGCGCGACCGACACGCTGCTGTTTGCGACCGGCGCTGCGCCAGCGCCAGCACTAGCACTAGCACTAGCACTAGCACTAGGACCAGCAACAGTTCCACCGCCCGCACCAGCACTAGCCCCAGCCCCAGCCCCAGCCCCAGCCCCAGCCCCGTCGGGCGATGCCGATGCGTCAGGCGATGCGCTCGCAACCGCAGGCGAGGGCGCACCGGAGGGATTTGCAGCGGAACTCGCGGCAGATGCTTGCGGCGCAGACGCTGTACCGGCAGTTGCCGCGCTTGGCGTACCAGTCGCCGCCGGCGTGGCGCTTGCCACGGACGTCGCTCCAGCCCCCGATCCCACCCCCGCGAACGTCGCCGCTCCAGAAATCATTCCCGACGCGCCTTCCGGCGCGACGGAAGCCAGCATGTCCGTCGCGGCGGGCAATGCCGCCGAAGGGTCCTTGATGAAGGCCGCCGCTTGCGACACGGTGCCCGCCGCCGACGCGGCGGAATCGATCATGCCGCTGGCGCCCGGGGCCACCGAACCCAGCATGCCGGAGGCGGCGGGCAGCGCCGACATGGGGTTTGCGACCATGGCCTTTGCCTGCGCGACCATGCCTTGCGCCTGCGAGACCATGCCCATCGTGTTCTTGGCGGTGTTCAGCAGCCCGCCCATCGCGGGGCTGGCGTTGCCCAGCAGGCCCGGGGCGGCGGACAGCGCGCCCATCGGGTTCTTGGCCAGCCCGGCCAGCGTGTTGGCCTGGCCGGCAAGCTGCGACAGTTTGGAGGCGGCGCCTGCCGCCGTCTGGCCCAGGCTGGCCAGGCCGCTGGGCATGGCATCGCCCAGTGCCCCCAGCCCGGTGCCGGCGCCGGCTCCCGCCGCGCCGCCGAAACCGGCCATCAATCCGGACGCGGCCTTCTTGACGGCGGACGCCGTGGCGCCGTCCTTGTGCACCAGCTCGGCGCTGACGATCAGCGGATCGTCGACCGTGGTGCTGGGCAAGGCCGGCAAGTTGGCCGCGTCACTGGCCGGACCCACGAAATTGTGCGTGGCGCCCTTGACCGAGAACAGGCCCGGCCCCTTGAACACAATGTCGGCCCCATCCAGCGTCACGCTGCCGCCCGCGGCTTGCAGGGTTACGCGCTGGTTGCCCAGGATTTCGATGCCTTCGGCCGACGACGTTACGGTGATGTCCTGGCCCGCCAGCGCTTCCAGGATGTCGGTATGCGCGTGCAGCGAAACGGGCGCTTGCGCCGAGATCGCCCGGATAGGGCCCTGCTGCGCGAACACGCTGGCCGAGCGCGCGGACACCGCCGAATACGTCTGCTGCGCGGACACGTGCGCGTCCGATTGCGCGGTGGCGTGCAAGTGCTTGCCCGCATGTAGCACGGCGCTGGCCGGCGTGGCCAGGTTCAGGGAATTGGGGGAATCGATCAGCAGGTGCGGGCCGTTGATGCGTTCGACGGCGGCCGAGTCCGTGCGCTGGCCGTTGGCGGCCTTGCCGGCGGCCTGGCCGTTGATTTGGGCCGGATAGCGTCCGTCCTGTTGCGGGTCCAGTGCGGCAAGCAATTCGTCATAGCCGTCGGCCGCCGCCATCGTGCGCGCCTGATGCTGGCCGGCGCTGTCGTTCAAGCGGCGCGATGCGTCTTGCGCGCCGCGCAGCAGCAGCAAGGCTTCCTGCGCGTCGGCCTGCGTGGACTTGGCCTGTTCGCGGGCGGTGGACGACACCAGCATGCCCTGGCCCGACCGCACGACCGTCCACGCGTCCGAGCGCAGTTCAAAGCCCGTGCCGCGCCATTGGCCGCGGTTGGCGTCGTCCAGGTCCTGTTCGACCAGATGGCCCAGGCCCAGCTGCGTGGCGGCGGTCGAGCTGGCCAGCCGCGTGCGCAACTTGCCGCGCGTGTCGTCAAACACCCACTGGTTGCGGCCCGCACCGTCCAGGCCGTGGCTATGCCAGCCGCTCAATACGCCGGCGTGATTCGCTTCGGCGTTCTCGCCGGCGGACCAGGGCGGCAGGTCCGCGTCGTTGTATAGCTGGCCGGCAACCACCGGCCTGTCGATATCGCCATCGATAAATTCCACGATGACTTCGGTGCCGCCACGGGGCAGATGATGCGCGCCCCAGTTGGGGCCTGCTTGCGCGCTGGCCACGCGCAGCCACGTGCCCGAGCGGTCGTCGCCCGGTGCGTTGCCGCTGGCGTCGCCGTGCGTCTTGTGCGGCAGGCCACCCGTGACGGGCTTGTCGCCGCGCTGCCAGGGAAACTGCACCTTCACGCGCAGGTCGCGGTCGGACGTGATGGGGGCGTCGCCGGCGCTGACCACCACCGCCGCCAGGCCTTCCGGCGCGGTCGGGCGCGGGCGCCACGCCGGCATCAGCGCGGCCGCCTCGGGCTGGGCCGTGAAGCGGTTGCGATAGGTGCCGCGTTCCATGTCGGCACTGCTTGCCACTTGGGGTGCCTGTGCCCCCAGGTTGTTGGTGGCTTCGTGCACCACCTCCAGCACCACGTAACGGTTGCCGCCCAGCTCGTCCACCGCCTGCCCGCCACCGCCCTCGGCATAGCGTTCGTGCTGCGTCATGGCGAACAAGCGGCCGGGGGCCAGCGACCGCGCCGTGCCCGCGCCTTCGAAGCGGACGATGCGCGATTCGTGGGCGCGCAACGAACGCGCGGCGCTTTGTTCGGCGGCCTCGTCGTCGGCGTAACGGCCGTGGCCGGCGTAGTCGTAATCCTCAAGCACGGGCAGGGCTTCCACCTGCACTGGCGAGCGGCTTTGCGCGGCATGCGCGGTCAGCGTGCGTTCGTTCCAGGCGGCGCGCGCCACGGCGTTCGGGCGCACGGACTGGGCCGCTGAAAAATGCGTGATGCTGTCGCGCGTTTCAGTGGCGTCGCTGCGATGAAAACGCAGGGGCGAGGCCGGGTCTTCGGGCCGCGCCGCGCCCGCATCGAAGATCACGACGCGATGGCGCGCTCCGCCGCCGGCCGCCTGGCCGTCGTCCTGTTGGTGTTCGAAGCGATACGACAGGCCCGCCTCGGCCAGGATGCGCTGCACGAATTGCAGATCCGACTCGCGGTACTGCGTGCAAGCCGCGCGCGCGGGCAATGCCTCGCTGACGTCGAACGCAAAGGCCGCCTGGGGATAATCCGCAAAGATGTCGCTGACGATGTCCTGCACGGACTGATCTTGGTAGATGAAGCTGTCGCGGCGCAGCGCCAGCGCGGCCATCCACGGCGCGGCGTGCAAGCGGTAGCGGGCCAGACCGCCATCGGCGCCCAGCGCGTCCACGCCTTCGACCACGGCATGCCAGCGGCGCATCGACCCATCCGCCTGCAACAGGCTGACGGTGATCTCCTTGCCCAGCAAGCCGCTTACATCGAGCTCGGCGCTGGCGGCCAGGCAGTCCAGCGTCAACGCGAACAGGCGCGACACGCCTTCGCGCAGCGTCATCTGCTCGGGCACCAATTCAGCGTCCAGCGGCGTGCTGACGCGCAGCATGCGCGCCTGTTGCGACAAGGTGGCGATGTTCATCGACGAGTAGGCCGAGGCGCTTGACGGGTTCGAAGGCGTAGTGTTCATGGCAACGAAATGGTCAGGTGCGCGGCGCGCGGACCCAGCTTGACGATGTCGTGGTACGGCGCCATCGCCGTCTGCATTTCCGAATTCAAAAAGTGGCCCATGCCCAGGAATGCCAACAGGCCCAGCAGCGCAAACACCGCCATGATCGACCACAGCGGCACGTCGCGCTTGAGCGTGTGGGCGATCTTGTCGGGCAGTTGCCAATGCGGCGCAAAACCGGTGCGCTTGCCGCGCAGCAGGGCAATCTCATCACCCAGGCGCGCGGTCAGGTAGCCCAGCTTTTCCTGGCCTTCGATCAGGTACTTGCCCTGGAAACCCAGCAGCAGGCACATGTAGTAGATCTCAAGCGATTGCAGGCGCGGTGCGCCTTGCGCACGCAGGTCTTCCAGCCGCGCAAAAAAGTTCTCGCCCGCCAGCTGCTCGCCGAACAGCGTCAGTTGCAGCGGCTGCAACATCCACGCGTCACGAATCGCGAAGCCGGAATTCAACACGGTTTCATCGACGGCGGCGCAAAAGGCGTACTTGGTGGCGTAGACGTCTTCGGCTGGAATATCCAGCTTCTTGGCGGCGCGTTCGTAGTCCGCCAGAAACTGCTGCACGCGCGCCGAGAAGGCCGCGGCGTCGGTCGGTTCCTGGCCGCTCTTGACCAGGAACAGCATCAGGAAGCCGTCGTACAGCAGGTCCAGCAATGACTTGGCGGGGCGGCTGGCATGGAAGTCGGCGGCGCGCTGAGGCAGCGTCGCGCCGGACATCAGGGAAGGGGCGTCGGCGGTCATGGCAGGGTTCCTGTCAGCGGGTGACGGCGATCAAATCCAACTTCAGTTCGGGAATGCCCGCGGGGGCGTAGATGGCAATGCTGCGTGCTTGCAGCATGCGGTCATAGAGCGAGCCGCGCGTCTGTAGCGCGAAATACACCGCGCCCGGTTTCACGGGCACGGCGGGCGGCACCTGCGGCGTATAGGTCAGCGGCACGCCCGGCATGGCGGACAGCACCAGCTTGTCGACGTCTTCGGGGGCGCCCACCTTGAAGCGCATCGGCACGCTTTCCGACAGCTCGCGGGCCGGCATGGCGGCTTGCACCGACAGATACAGCGAGGTGGTCTCGTCCAGCTTTTCGGAATCCAGGCGGCCCATGTGAAACGACGGGCGCAGCTCTTCCAGCACGATGGAAAAGTAGCGCGTCGAGATCACCGTTTCCAGCAGGTCGCGCAAGATTTCGTCCATGCGGGCAAACGCCGGGCCGGGCGCGTCGTGGCGATACACGGGCAGGTCGGCCAGCGTGTGCACCTTCGAGAACGTCATCAGCGCGCCCGCCAGCCGCAACAGTTCCTGGAACAGCCGTTCGGGATGCAGCTGCGGGTGGTGGAACAAATGCGACAGCGTGGCGTAGGCTTCGTTGGCCGTGTGCAGCAGCCAGAACGACGCAACATCGCCCGAGCGGAATTCAATGATGTTCTTGCTGGGCTCGCGATGAAAGCCGTACAGCGCATTGACCTTGGCTTGCAGCGCGTCCAGCAGCCGGCGCAGCTGTTCGTGCAGCGCGCCCGAAGCCGTCAGCGACAGGCTGGGGGCGATGAACGAATTGTCCAGCTCGTAGCCCGCGCTGGCCGTGCGGCGCACGCGCGCCACCGGAATCGCCAGCAGTTCGTCGCGCGGTTCGAATTCGGAAATCAACCGCACGTCCTTGCGCAGGAATGTCAGCTCGGCCGTGGTGGCGCCGGTGTACAGATCGGGCGCGGGGGCGTTGTCATGCGTGTAGCGGGTATCGAAATTGCCGGCGCTCTGGCCGTCGCGATAATTGCCGCCAATCGCCTTGAGCGGATGGATGGCCAGGTAGAACACCGCTTCGCTCACACCGTCCAGCGCGGTCAGCGCGACGGGCGGGGGCAGCTCGTCGCCATGCGGCGCGTTGTAGAGCTCGCCGTCGGGAAACACGGCCGTCATTTCAATGGCGCGCAGCATGCCGTTGGCCAGTGCCGACGCATCGAAACGCGCGGATCGCAATCCCCACGCATAAGGATGCAGCGCGCGGGCCATCTCGGCCAAGCGGTCCTCGTGATACGCGTCCTGCCGCTGAAAATGTTGCGGCCGGAGGAACAGGCCCTCGCCCCACAGGACTTTGGCTGAATAACTCAAGTTGGCGCTCCTTGTCTTTCTATCTCTATATATAGAAGGCGGGCAATCGCGCAGTGCGCGTCAACCAGGACACTGCACGCCGGACAGGCGTGCGGGGTCGTAGCTGGGTATGCCTGCCGGCAACGTGGGTTTGCCCGTGGCCACCGTCAGCGCGCAAGCGTGCGCGCCCAGGACGATGCCACTGTCTTTCACGTCGTCGACTTTGAATACGTACTTCCAACGCATCGGCGCCGGCGCATAGAACAGGCCGGCGACCGCGATGTACTCCGCTTGCTTGGGGACTTTTTCAGTGCTCTCAACGCGCTGTCCTGGCGTGAGCGTGAGCTCGCGTGAACCCAGCACGGTTTCCCCCAGCGTGGTTTTCTCTTGCGCAGTGTCTATCAATTGCGTGAGTGGCGCACGTTGGAATTGCTCAGGATTCTTCAGGTAGTATATTTTTGTAACGACGGCCATCGCTTGCCCCGCGCCGGCGTTCAAATTTTCTCCCGCATGAATCGCTAATTTCACTTCGACCGGCGCGTTTTCCTGCTTTTTCAGGCCCGCCATCTCCATCGCATTCCCGGTCAAACCAGCCACCGCTCCGATGGCCGAAACCGCTGCACATCCAGTGATGGCGGTGCTTGCCAGCGTGCAAGCCGCCGCTGCGAACAAACGTGATAAATGGATATGTTTGGACATGGCCCTTTATACCGGAAGTGTGTGAAGCAATACAGATCGCGGCACGTTGCGTGCAGTTTCGACGCAAGTAACATGAAGTCACGCGCTGTAGCGCCGCACTAACAAAAGGTTGTTGAAATACGGCCCCTAGTTACAACCCCTGCTAGGTGCTTAAAACATGCCCTTTTCCCGCCTCGTCGTAGTCGCCGGCGTCGTCGCCTTGATGGCCGGTTGTGCGTCGGTAAAACCGCAGTCGGAAGCGGAATACAAACAGTCCATGGCCGCCGCGGAAAAGACGCTGGCGCAGAAGGGCGCGGAGCAGGCCGTCGCGCAATTCGAAGAGATCGCCCAACGCAATCCGACGCAGGGCGAGCCGTGGTCCTACATCGCCAAAATTCGTTTTGACGAACAGAAATATGGCCAGGCCATCGTGGCCGCCGATGAAACGTTAAGCCGCAACCCCGACGACTTCGTGGCCAAGACCGTGCGTGCCGTGGGTGGGCTGCGCGTGGCGATGCAATCACTGGCCGACCTGCGTGCCGACGCGTTGCTGGCCGGCAATGCCCGCGCCGACGCGGTGGCGCTGGCCGCCTCGATGCGGGAAACGTTGGGCCAGGACGTGTTGTTCCCGGAAGGCCGCCGCCCGCCGCCGCGCCCGCGTCAGCCGCGCAAGGTCGAACCGACCGCGCCCGCCGCCACGCCCGCAGCCGGTACGCCCGCAGCCGGTACTCCCGCAGCCGGTATGCCCGCCGCCGGTACGCCCGCTTCGCAAGCCGCATCGTCTGGCGCCGCGCCCGCTGCCCAACCCGCCGCGCAACCCGGCCGCCAGCCCGCTACGCAAACTCCTTCTACTTCGCCCGCCCAGCAGCCCAACCGTGCGCCGAATCCGTTCGGCGACCTGCTTACCAAGTAACCGCCTCATCGTGCGCCGCGCCATGCGGCTTACGGCTGACCGATAGATACGATCCTTTGCACGGAGCCTTCCATGGCCAAGAAAGAAAGCGTTCAGAAACGACTGCAGAAAGTCCGTCCGCCGCGCGTTCAGCTCACGTATGACGTTGAGAAGGGCGACGCCATCGAACAGAAGGAACTTCCGTTCGTGGTCGGTGTGGTGGGGGATTTCAGCGCGCAGTCCGAAGCCGAACTGCCGCGTTTGAAAGACCGCAAATTCGTCAACATCGACGTCGACAATTTCGACGACGTGATGCGCGGCCTGGAACCGCGCGCCGCCTACCGCGTCAAGAACAGCCTGACCGAAGAAGGCGGCACGTTCGGTGTGGACCTGAAGTTCCGCTCCATCGAGGACTTCCGCCCGGAAGCCGTCGTGCAACAGGTGGACCCGCTGCGCGAGCTGCTGGATATCCGCACCAAGCTGGCCGACCTGCGCAACAAGCTTGCCGGCAACGACAAGCTGGAAGACCTGCTGGGCGAAGTGCTGACCAGCACCGAAAAACTGCAACAGCTGACCAGCGAGACCGACAAGGGAGGCCGCAATGAGTAATTCCGCCGCCGCACAGAACAGCGCCACCGCCGCCGCATCGGCCGACAGCCAAAGCGGCCTGCTGGACCAGATCGTCGAGCAAAGCCGCGTGGCCAAGTCCACCGCCGAACACGACCGCGCCAAGGACATCATCGGCGAGCTGGTGCGCGAAGTGATGAAGGGCACCGTGGTCGTCTCCGACAACCTGTCGGCCATGCTGGACGCACGCGTCGCCGAGCTTGACCGCCTGATCTCGGCGCAGCTTAGCGAAGTGATGCACGCCCCGGAATTCCAGAAGCTGGAAAGCACCTGGCGCGGCCTGCACTACCTGTGCCAAGAGACCGACACCAGCCCGATGCTGAAGATCAAGGTCTTGAACACCACCAAGCGCGATCTGGTTCGCGACTTCCAGACTGCGATCGACTTCGATCAGAGCCTGATGTTCAAGAAGGTCTACGAAGAAGAGTTCGGCACCTTCGGCGGCGCGCCGTTTGGCGCCTTGCTGGGCAACTTCGAAATCACGCGCCAGCCCGAGGACATGTACTTCATCGAGCAGATGTCGCACGTGGCCGCCGCTTCGCACGCGCCGTTCATCGCGTCGGCCTCGCCCGAGCTGCTGGGCCTGGACAGCTTTGCCGACCTGGGCCGCCCGCGCGACCTGGCCAAGGTGTTCGACACGGTGGAATACACCAAGTGGCGCAGCTTCCGCGATTCGGAAGATTCGCGTTACGTTGGCCTGACCATGCCGCGCTTTCTGGGCCGCTTGCCGTACGACCCCGTGGAAGGCACCACCGTCGAAGGCTTCAACTTTGTTGAAGACGTGGACGGCACCGACCATTCCAAGTACCTGTGGTGCAACGCCGCCTGGGCGTTCGGTGCGCGCCTGACGGCCGCGTTCGCGGACTTTGGCTGGTGCGCCGCCATCCGTGGCGTCGAGGGCGGTGGCCTGGTCGAGAACCTGCCGACGCACACCTTCAAGACGGACGACGGCGAAATCGCGCTGAAGTGCCCGACGGAAATCGCCATTACCGACCGCCGCGAAAAAGAACTGAGCGACCAGGGCCTGATCCCGCTGGTGCATTGCAAGAACTCGGACTACGCCGCCTTCTTCGGCGCGCAGTCGGTGCAGAAGGCAAAGAAATACAACACGGACAGCGCCAACGCCAACGCGGTGTTGTCGGCGCAGCTGCAATACATCTTCTCGGTATCGCGCGTGGCGCATTACCTGAAGGCGATGATGCGCGACAAGATCGGCAGCTTTGCGTCGGCGCAGTCCGTAGAGAGTTTCCTGAATCGTTGGGTGTCGCAGTACGTGCTGCTGGACGACAACGCGACGCAGGAACAAAAAGCGCAGTTCCCGCTGCGCGAAGCCTCGGTGCAGGTGGCCGAGGTTCCTGGACGTCCTGGCGTCTTCCGGGCCGTGGCGTTTTTGCGGCCGCATTTCCAGCTTGACGAACTCTCGATCTCGTTGCGCCTGGTTGCCGAATTGCCGGCGCAGGCTCAGAAATCCTGATCGTCGTTGCACTGACAACTCATCCATTCAAAGAGGTTTACAACAATGAAGGACATCTACGTCAAGTTCGGCAATCCGGCGCTCAAGGGCGAATCGCAAGACAAGGACCACCCGGATTGGATCGAAGTCAGCTCGTGGCGTCACGAGATCATTCAGCCGCGTTCCGCTACCGCCTCGACCTCGGGTGGCCATACCGCCGAACGTACCGAACATGGCGAAATGGTCTTTACCAAGGACCTGGACGTGGTCAGCCCGCTGCTGTATCAGCACGCCTCGGGCGGCACGACCTTTGACGAAGTCACCATCGACTTCCTGCGTGCCGACGGCGAAGGCAACCGCGTCAAGTACCTGGAAATCAAGCTCAAGTACGTGATCATCGCGCGCGTTGCGCCCGAAGTGGTTGCCGAAGGCCTGCCGCACGAATCGTTCTCGCTGAAGTACGCCGCCGTGCAGTGGAAGTACACGCAGCAGAAGGTGGGCGGCAACCAGGGCGGTAACGCCCAGGGCGCCTGGAGCCTGACCAAGAACGACAAGACCTACTCGGTCTGATCGCAGCCGGGCACGCAAAAGACCGCGGCCCGAGCCGGGTCGCCGTCTTTTTTTATGTGAGGCCCCATGAAAGGTTTCGAGCCGAGCCTGTTCGACAAGCTGTTCGAAGGCGAGGGGCAATCGCCCTACGCGCTTCGGCGCCTGTCGATCGAGGAAATGAAGGAAACGGTGGCGCGCGACATCGAGGCGCTGCTGAACACCCGCATGGTGTTCACCGAGGAAGACCTGCGGCGTTATCCGAATTGCCAGCGTTCGTTGCTGACCTACGGGCTGTCGGATTTCTCCGGGCTGAGCCTGGCCAGCCACTACGACCGCGAGTTCATCTGCCGTTCGCTGGAGCAGGCGATTGCGCGGCACGAGCCTCGGCTGACTCACGTTCGGGTGATGTTGCAGGTGGATAGCCGCGCGACGTCGGTGCTGTATTTTGCGATTACGGCCATGTTGGACGTGGGCCCGGCCCACGAGCCCGTGACGTTTGACGCTACCTTGCAGCCGTCGACGTTGCAGTACTCCGTGACCCGTGGTTGGGCCAAGACGCCTGCCACGGTCTGAAGAATGAATCTGTAGTGCAGGTGCGGCTTGCGCGCTGGAAAGGAAGACAACAATGGAAGAATTGCTGCCTTATTACGAGCGCGAGCTTGGGTTTTTGCGGACGTCGTCGCGCGACTTCGCGCAGCAGTATCCGAAGATCGCCGCGCGGCTGGGCTTGTCGGGCGAAACCTGCGAAGACCCGCACGTAGAACGCATGATCGAATCGTTCGCCTTGTTGAGCGCCCGCATCAACAAGAAGCTGGACGACGACTACCCCGAATTCACCGAAGCGCTGTTCGAGGTGATGTACCCGCATTATCTGCGGCCGTTTCCCTCGTGCAGCGTCGCGCAGTTTGACCTGGGCGGGGCGGGCGCGCAGCTGTCCGCCGCCGTGCGCGTGGCGCGCGGCACGGAACTGAAATCGCATCCGGTGCGCGGCGTATCGTGCCGCTTTCGCACCGCGTACGACGTAACGCTGGCGCCCATCGAAGTGCAGCGCGCGGGCTATTTTTCCAGCGCCAACGCGCCGGCCACGGCCAAGCTGCCGGCGGGCGTGACGGGGCGCTTTGCCGTCACGCTGGGATGCCAAGGCGAAAACCAGCATTTCGGCATGCCGGGGCTGGACAAGCTGCGCGTGTATCTGCACGGCGAACCGTCTTTCGTGGCGGCGCTGCGCGATGCGCTGTTCCTGCGCACGGCGGCGGCTTATGTCGAGCTGCAACCCGGGCGCTGGGACCGTCTGCCCACGATTCCGCTGGCCCAGGTGGGGCTGGCCGAAGAGGACGCGCTGATCGACTTTCCGGCCAGTTCGCATCCGGCCTATCGTCTGCTGGCCGAGTATTTTGTTTTCTCGGAAAAATTCAACTTTGTCGATATCGACCTGGCGGCGCTGCGCCCCTACCTGGGCACCGTGCGCCAGTTCACGCTGCATCTGCCGGTGGCGGGCGTGCGCGCCGATTCCAATACCGCGCGCCTGCTGGAATCGATTACGGCGGACAACCTGCGGCTGGGTTGCACGCCGGTAGTGAACCTGTTTACGCAGCGGGCCGACCCGATCCGCGTGACGCACGCATCGGCCTCGTATCCGGTGGTGGCCGACGCCCGCCGCGCCTACGGCTACGAGGTCTATTCCATTGACCGGGTGCGCCAGGTGCGGCAGAACGCGCAGGGCGATGCCGTGGTGGATTTCAGGCCCTTCTATTCGCTGCACCATGGCGAATCGCCCGAGACGGCGGGGCATTACTGGACGATGCGCCGCGATGCCGCGATGGCGCAACGCAGCCCCGGTTATGAAACCGAAATATCGATTGTGGATATCGATTTCGACCCGTCCATTCCTCAAACCGAAACGCTGAGCCTGGACCTGACCTGCACCAACCGCGACCTGCCTGCGCAGATTGCGGTGGGGCAGTCGGGCGGTGACCTGTTCATGGAAGGCGGCACGGTGGCGCGCGCGATTCGCATGCTGCGCCGTCCCACCAACAGCCATCGCTTCCAGCAAGGGCGCGCGGCGCATTGGCGCTTGATTTCGCATCTGGCGCTGAACCATTTGTCGCTGGTGCAAAGCGGCTTGCCCGCGCTGAAGGAAACGTTGCGCCTGTACGACCTGTCCGGCTCGGCGGTGGCCGCGCGTCAGATCGAAGGGCTGGTCGGGCTGGACTACAAACCCGCCACGCACTGGATGCCGGGCGAGCCGTTCGCCACCTTCGTGCGCGGCATTGAAATCCGCCTGACCGTCAACGAAGACCACTTCGTGGGCACCAGCCTGCACACCTTCGTGGCCGTCATCAACCGATTCTTCGGCCTGTACGTGCACGCCAACAGCTTCGTGCAGTTGGTGGTGCTGTCGCGCCGTGGCGCAGAGGAACTTCTACGATGCCCCCCATGCAACGGCGACGCCATACTAGCGTGATGGATGCGCTGCTGGCAGAGCCGCAGCGCTTCAAGTTTTTCCAGGCGGTGCGTCTGCTTGAACAGTGCTTTGCGCGCCAGGAGCGCGGCGGCACGCGGCATACGGTGCCGGTGCACCTGCGCTTTCCGAACGCGCCGGGCCTGGGCTTTCCGCCCAGCGAAATCGTCGACGCCGTGGCCTATGACAAGAATGGCGAGGTGCTTGCCGACGAAGCCGCGCGCCGGGCCGCGGTGTCGGAAGGGCGGCTGGGCCGCGTGGACGTGACACCCGCGTTCTTCGGGCTGCTGGGTGCGCAGGGCGCGTTGCCGCTGCATTATTCCGAAATGCTGGCCACCCGCGAAAGCCTGCGGCGCGACCGGGGCGCGCGCGCCTTCTTCGATATTTTTTCCAATCGCGCCGCGGCGCTGTTCTATGCGGCCTGGAAGAAATACCGCATGCCGTTGCGGCACGAAGCCGAACAAGATCACCACTACCTGCCGTTGCTGCTGGCACTGGGCGGCATCGGCCATCCGGCGCTGCGCGACCGCTTGCACAACGGCGCCGGCCGCGTGTTCGACGAATCCGTCGCGCACTACGCCGCGGCCGCGCGCCAGCGGCCTGTGTCCGCGCCGTTCTTGCAGCGCGTGTTGCAGGACTACTTCGGCGTGCCGCTGCGCGTGGAGCAATTCGTGGGCCGTTGGTACGACGTGCCGCCGCAGAACCGCACGCAGTTGGGCCGGCCCGGCGCGGTGTTGGGCGTGTCGGCGCTGGCGGGCGATCGCATCTGGCAGCGCGACCTGCGGATCCGCCTGTGGATCGGCCCGCTGTCGCGCCAGGCCTTTGCCGACTTTCTTCCCGGCGGCGAGCGCGCCCAGGCGCTGGAAAAACTGCTGACCATGTTTGGCGGCATGACCTTCGAATACGAAGTGCGCCTGGTATTGGCGCGCGACAGCATCGGGCCCAGCCAATTGGGCGGGGACGGCGATGTGCGGCTGGGGTGGAATTCCTTCCTGTCCACCGAACCGGCCACGCGCGACCGCGACGACGCCAGCTACGAACTGCACACGATTCACTGATCCATCGACGTAGAAAAACAAATCCATGGCCACACCGCTGAAAACCCTGATCGGGAAGCTGAACCAGACCTGCCGCCAGGCCGCCGAACGCGCGGCCAGCCTGTGCATGGCGCAGGGCCATTACGAGGTGGACCTGGAACACCTGTTCCTGGCGCTGCTGGAAAAGCCCGCCAGCGACCTGGCCATGATCGCGCGCCGCTGCCACATTCCCACGGATGCGCTGGAAGCCGACCTGAAGGCCGAGATCGGCCGTTTCAAGAACGGCAATACGCGCACGCCGGTGTTCTCGGCGCATCTGCCCAAACTGTTTGAACACGCTTGGCTGATTGCCTCGCTGGACACGCAGACGACGCGCATTCGCTCGGGGCATCTGCTCTTGGCCTTGTTGACCGAACCCGATCTGGCGCAGTTGGCGCGGCGCGGTTCGCCCTTGTTTGAATCGTTCCGCCTGGACGCGTTGAAGCATGACTTCGCGGCGCTGACCGAGGGCTCGGAAGAGGCGGGGCAGGCGGTGGGCTTTGCCGACGGCGCGCCGGCCCAGGGCGACGTTGCGCAGCCCGCGCCGGGCTTGTCGGCATCGCCCGCACTGGACCAGTACACGACCAACCTGACCGAACGCGCGCGGGACGGCAAGATCGACCCGGTGATCGGGCGCGATGCCGAGATCCGCCAGATGATCGACATCCTGACGCGGCGGCGGCAGAACAACCCCATCCTGACCGGCGAGGCCGGCGTGGGCAAGACGGCCGTGGTGGAAGGCCTGGCGCTGCGCATCGTGGCGGGCGATGTGCCGCCCGCGCTGGCCGACGTGACGCTGCGCGTGCTGGACATGGGCTTGTTGCAGGCCGGCGCCAGCGTCAAGGGCGAATTCGAGAACCGGTTGAAGAACGTGATCGACGAGGTCAAGAAAAGCCCGTCGCCCATCATCCTGTTCATTGACGAGGCGCACACGATGATTGGCGCGGGCGGGCAGGCGGGCCAGAACGACGCCGCCAACCTGCTCAAGCCGGCGCTGGCGCGTGGCGAATTGCGCACGATCGCGGCCACGACGTGGAGCGAATACAAAAAGTATTTTGAGAAAGACGCGGCGTTGGCCCGGCGCTTCCAGGTTGTGAAGGTCGAGGAGCCGGACGAGGCCCTGGCCGCATCGATGCTGCGCGGCATGGCGCCGCTGATGGAGCGGCATTTTGGCGTGCGCATCCTGGACGAGGCGATCAGCGCGGCGGCGCGCTTGTCGCACCGCTACATCACCGGCAGGCAGTTGCCCGACAAGGCGGTCAGCGTGCTGGATACGGCCTGCGCGCGCGTGGCCCTGGGCCGCAGCGCAACGCCTGCATTGATCGACGATGCGCGTCACCGGCTGACGCGGCTGCGCACCGAACAGGCCGCGCTGCGCCGCGAGGCCGCCACCGGCACACCGCAATCGCGCCTGGCCGAACTGGAACAGGAAATCACCACGGTGCAGCAGACGCTGACGGACGCCGAGGCGCGCCATCAGGCAGAAACCGGCCTGGTGGAACGTATCCATGCCCTGCGCGCCGAACTGGAAGCGCAAGGCCAAGACACGACGGCAATGGAGGATGCGGCAGGCGATCCTGCGGCAGGCGGACCTGCGGCAGGCGATCCTGCGGCAGGCGGACCTGCGGCAGGCGGTGCCAAGGCTGCGGCGACCGCTGCGCCTTCCGCCTCGCGCCGCAAGGCGGCCGCGCCGGCCTTGACGCCGGAACAGCAGCGCCTGGCCGGCCTGATGGACGAGCTGCGGGCGCTGCAAGGCGAACAGCCGCTGGTGCCCGCGTGCGTGGATGCGCAGATCGTGGCCGAGATTATTTCGGCCTGGACCGGCATCCCGCTGGGCCGCATGGTCAACGACGAAATTCGCACGGTGCTGCAATTGCAGCCCATGCTGGCCGAACGCGTGATCGGCCAGGACCACGCGCTGCATGCCATCGCGCAACGCGTGCGCACGGCGCGCGCCGGGCTGGAAGACCCGGACAAGCCCAAGGGCGTGTTCCTGTTCGTCGGCCCGTCGGGCGTGGGCAAGACCGAAACGGCGCTGGCGCTGGCCGACATCCTGTATGGCGGCGAGCGCAAGCTGATCACCATCAACATGAGCGAATACCAGGAAGCCCACAGCATTTCGGGCTTGAAGGGATCGCCACCGGGCTACGTGGGCTACGGCGAAGGCGGCGTGCTGACCGAAGCCGTGCGGCGCCAACCCTACAGCGTGGTGCTGCTGGATGAAATCGAAAAGGCGCATCCGGACGTGCTGGAGATGTTCTTCCAGGTGTTCGACAAGGGCGTGATGGACGACGCCGAAGGCCGCGAAATCGACTTCCGCAACACGCTCATCATCCTGACCTCGAACGTCGGGTCCAGCACCATCATGCAGGCCTGCCTGAACAAGCCCGCCGAAGAACGCCCCACGCCGGACCAGCTGACCGAGCTGCTGGCGCCGCAACTGTACAAGGCGTTCAAGCCCGCCTTCCTGGGCCGCATGAAGACCATTCCGTACTTCCCGGTGGATGACGACGCGCTGGCGCACATCATCGGCCTGAAGCTGGCGCGCATCGCGCGCCGCGTGCAGGCCACGCACCGCGCGGCGTTCGAATGGGACGAGGCCCTGGTCGAGGCCGTGCTGGCGCGCTGCACCGAGGTGGACACCGGTGCGCGCAACGTGGACCACATTCTGAACGGAGCGCTACTGCCCGAGATTGCCGAGCAGGTGCTTGGGCGCATGGCGCAAGGCGAAGCCATTGCCAAGATCCGCGTGGGCGCGGGCAAGAACGGCGACTTCCGTTTTCGCATGAGCTGATCGGGAGACGCCGACTATGCCCCGAGAAACTGTCGCCGCCTCCGCAAGCCCGCTTGCCGCAAGTTCGCTTGCCGCAGCCTTTACCCAAGCGGATCGGTTGCTGGACCTGAGCACGCCGCTGGGGCCGGACAAGCTGCTGGCCGAACGCCTGCACGGCTCCGAGCAGTTGAGCGACGGTGGCTTTGCCTTGCAAGTGGATGCGCTGTCCGACGATGCGCACATTGCGTTGAAAACGCTGATCGGCCAACCGGTGCAGCTGACATTGCAAACCGCCTTGGGCCGCGACGAACGCCGCGTCTGGTGCGGGCTGGTGTCCGAGGCGCGCTTCGAAGGCGCCAACGGCGGCTTTGCCCGCTACCGGCTGCGCATTGAACCGTGGCTGGCGCTGCTGCGCCAGCGGCGCGACAGCTATGCCTTTCAGGACCAGTCCGTGATCGACATCGTGGACAGCGTGTTCGGCGACTACAGCGGGCAAGGCGCGGTGGCCGCGCAATGGCGCTGGGAATTGAAAGACCGCGACGTCTACGCCAAGCGCAGCCTGACCATCCAATACCGAGAAACCGATTACGCCTTCGTCGAACGGCTGCTGGCCGAGGAAGGGTTGTTCTACTGGGTCGAGCACGAGGCGGGCGACGGCGAGCCGGGCACGCATACCGTCGTCATTGCCGACCACAACGGCGCCTTCAAAAGCGGCCCGCAAGACAGCGTGAAGTTCCAACGCGCCGACGCCACCGAAACCGAGGACACGATCCAGGCGTGGCGCAAGCGACGCGCGTGGCGCACCAACGCGCTGCGGCTGGCCACCTGGGACTACCGCGCCATGCAGGCCCGCCAGGCCAGCGCGCAGGTGGACGACAAGGTGCCGAACACGCTGGAGCTGGCCGATGCCGACTACCCCGGCCAATACCTGTTCGAAGACGGCAACCAGGGTGACCGCCTGGCGCACAACGCGCTGGCTGCGCAGCGCGTGGGGCAGTCGCTGTACGAGGGCGCGGGCACGGTGCGCACGCTGGCGCCAGGCTTGCGCTTTGCGCTGACGGGGCACTGGGCACCCTCGCAGGGCGAAGGCAGCGATTTCGTGGTGATGCGTATCGAGCACGAGGCGCGCAACAACTTTGACGAAAGCCTGGGGCAAGCGGTGGCGGCGGCCTTGGGCGCGGGTGGAACCGCGGCGACTCCGGCCGATGGCAATTCCGAAGCCGACTTCTATCGCAACCGCTTCGACGCCATTGCCGCCACGCTGGAATACCGGCCCCGCACGCGCGACGGCCATGGCGCGCGGCTGCATCCCCGGCCCACGGTGCACGGCGCGCAAACGGCCTTGGTGGTGGGCGCCAAGGACCCGGTCCATACCGACCGCGATCACCGCATCAAGATACAGTTTCATTGGCAGCGCGGCAGCGCGTCCAGCAATCGGCAGACGCACCCGGCGGGCGACGATAACGCCCCGGCGGCGGACTCGCTGGGCACCTGGGTGCGCGTGGCCGAACCCGTGGCGGGTTCGGACTGGGGCGGCCACTTCATTCCGCGCCTGGGCCAGGAAGTGCTGGTGCAGTTTTTGCACGGCGACATCGACCGCCCCGTTGTGGTGGGCGCTTTATATAACGGCGCGGGCGCGGAGAACGCGGCCAACAATCAGGTGCAGGGCGGCGCGGCCAAGGCCACGGGCAATGCGCCCGCATGGTTCGCGGGCACGCAGGACGGCCATGCGCACAACGTGGTGATGTCGGGCTTCAAGACGCAGGCGCTGGCGCAAAGCGGCCAGGGCATGGGCGGCTACAACCAGCTGGTGCAGGACGACACACCGGGGCAGTCGCGGTTGATGGCTTCGACCACTCAGGCGGACGCCCGGCTGAGCCTGGGCCACCTGAAGCAGCAGCGCGACAACGAACGGCTGTCGGACCTGGGCCATGGCGCCGAACTGGCCACCAGCGAGGCGCTGGCCCTGCGCGCCGGTGAAGGTTTGCTGATCAGCGCCGACAAGCGCGAAGGGGCAGCGGGCGGCTTGCTGGATAGCGGAGAGGCCATCACCCAGATGGAAAAATCCATCGAGCAGGCCGGTGAATTATCCAAGGCAGCGGCGCGCCAGGAAGCCGCGTTGCCCGGCGATGCGGACAAGACGCGCGCGCTGGATGAGCTGGACGCGGTGCGCAAGATCATCGAAGGCACGCAGGCCGAGCAGGACGTGAACGTGCCGGCCTACACGCAGCCGCACATCCAGGTCAGCGCGCCCAAGGGCATTGGCCAATACACGCCGCACAACGCCTATACGGTGGCGGGCACCACGCTGTGCCAGGTGGCGCCGGACGTGAACTGGGCGGCGGGCGCGAATCTGGCGGTGTGCGTCGCGCAAGGCGTGGTGTTGTTCACCAAGGGCTTGGGCGGCAGCGGCCGGGCGGTGCAGGAACAAGGCATCCGGCTGCATGCGGCCGGCGGCAAGCTGCGCCTGCAAAGCCAGAAGGCGCGCATGCGGCTGATCGCCGAGAAGGCGGTAACGCTGGTGTCCGCGCAGGGCGCTGTGGATGTGACGGCATCGAAAAAGGTGCTTGCCACGGCGGCGGGGGCATACATGCGTATCGAGGGCGGCGGCATTCAGCTGCACGCGCCCGGCAAGGTCGAGTTGAAGGCGGGTGTGCACAACTGGGTCGGCCCACAAAGCGGGGCGGGACCCGCACAACCGCCGCAAGGCGAACTGGAAGGCTGCGCCGCCGCGCTGGAAGACGCGGCAGGCAGCGGGGCGTTGGCGGCATGACGACCGTTGCGAAACAGCCGGCCGCCGCGCCTGGGCAATCACGTGTCGCGGCGACCCCGTCCGGGGACGCGCGTCGGGACGCCACGCCGCCCGCCCACGCGCGCGCTGACGCCGCCGTCGAACAGGCCATTGCCGGGCTGCGCGCCGTGCTGGACGCACGCCCCAGCCGCCGCGTGCTGCTGCTGTGCGATTCCACGCTGGCCGATCCGCTGGCGGACGACATCGCCCAAGCCGGGTTGCAGCGGCGGTCGGTGGACCTGCTTTCGCAAGGCGCGTCCGCACCGCCCCTGTACCTGGCCGAAGTGCCGGACGAGATCGCCGATGAACGGCTGGTCAATGCCAGCATTCGATTGGCGGTCGACGAAGCCATGCAGCCCGCGCCCGCGGTCAAGCGCGCGCGGTCGATGGCGGCGTGGCTGGCCACGGACTTGCCGCTGGCCGAAGTGGCGCAGCGGCTGATCTTGCGCGCGCGGTTGCGCGATGCCCAGGGTCGCATGCGCATCCTTCGGTTCTGGGACCCGCGCACGACGCAATTCCAAAGCGAGCTGTATGCGGGCTGCGCGCCCGCGTCATGGATCGCGGGCGCAACCTGGATGAGCATTGACGGTTTCGCGCGCTGGCAGGCGTTGCCGGACACGGCCGGCCCAATGCAGACGGCCACGCCCGATTGGCCCCGGCTGGCGCGGCTGGGCCAGGTGAACGCGGTGCTGCAACGCTTGAACGCGGGCGGCCTGGCTGTTGGCCCGGCGGCACTGGAGCCGATACGCCGTGCGCTGGATGCAGCGGCCGACTGCGGCATCAAAGACGACGAAGACGCCGCCCTGTTCGCGGCCTGGCGCGTGCGCCTGGATGCGCCGCTGGAACGTGCGCCGTCGTTCGCCGCGCTGCTGCGCGAGGTGCAGGAAGAGGGCGGCCGTCTGCGCAGCGCGGTCGAAGACATGGACGATGAGGATTGGTGGAGGTTTGCGCGGCAGGCGCAGGCCCCGGAGGATCGACAAGCATGACGACTGACTACGACGCGCTTCCCTGCAAGGGCAAGTTTTGCGGCCGGCCGGGTTTGCCGATCCTGCCGATGCGGATCGGCTACGTGCCGGGCGGCAAAAACGATTTGCCTAATGGCGTGTACGCGGATGCCGAGCTGCATTACGAAACCATGCGCCAGGGCGCCTACATGCTGCGCGCCATCACCGCCGGCTATGTGTACGTGTGGGACCCGCGCCGCAGCTACGGCTGGCGCGCGTTTGCCGCCACGGCCACCGGCCAGATGAAAGAGGTGCCGGTGGACGACGACAACCGTCCGTCCGAGCAGCCCACGTTCACCTGCACGCGCGAAGGGCATGGCCTGGAATCCGCCTTGATCAACGTGGAAGCGCCGGCCAATGCGTCGCGGCCGGTGTGGGTCGGCTATTCGCGGGTGTGGTGGACGCGCGATATCCGCCGCGAACTCACGCGCAACGAACGCTGGCGCAGCAAGATCATGGTCGAGCTGGATGCGCGCGCCGTCTGGGGCGGTGGGCATCCCACGCCCGACACCGGCTACCGCGTGACGGCGGATGGCGCCAACCTGGCCGCGCATTCGGTTGAATTCCGCGATGCCGCCGGCGCCGCGACGCTGTTCAACAACACGCTGAGTCCGGCCGTGTCCACCTTCGGCGGCAAGGCCGGCGCGATGGCGGAAAAGATGCGGCAGATGTCGACCAAGGGTGGCGTGGTGCTGGCGCTGCGCGACCCCGTCGGCTTGCTGGCGGACATCTCAACCTGGCGCAACAAGCGCATGGGGGAACTGGCCGAACACCATCTGGACCCGACGCGGCTGCGCGAAGTGGGCGTGGCGCAGATCATCCAGGGGCTGGAAAAGCAGATGGACGCGTCGGGCGATGAGATCAAGCGGATGCACCAGCGCATCAACATGACCAAGGTCACCAAGACCATCCGCGACAACCGCGCCAGCATCGACCGCATGAAAGACCTGATCGAAGGCGCGGGCAAGGATTGGGCGTGGTGGTATGGCCGCGAAGCGTTCTGGATGACGCTGAAAGCGTACTCGCCCAACGACGCGGCGGCGGGCGCGCGGCTGGAAGAGGACCTGGCGCTGTGCGTGGACGGCGCGGGCGCGGTCCACAGCGAACACAAGGCCATCGACGAATCGCTGAAGGAAGACGACAGGGACGGGCTGTACGAGGCCATCTGGCGCGGCCTGGCCTCGAACGACGGCGAGCTGCTGGCCTTCCTGCAAAAAGAAGCGCGCGGCAAGTTGGCCAAGCAGGTGTCCACCGTGCGCAAGATGATCAAGAGCTATAACGACTGGCTCAAGGAGCGCCGGACAAAGGGCCTGCCGACGCCGACGCGCGCGGCCACCACGGCCATCGGCCGGTTCATGGCGACGCAGCTGTTGCGGCTGACGCTGGCGCGCGACCCCATCGCGGAACGGGTGGCGGCGCGCGTGCAGATGACGATGGCGGCGCGCATGAACACCGTGTTGGTGGTGCGCAGCCACACCACCACGGTGCCGCGCATGATCGCGGATATGCACAACATCATCTGGGACTCCAAGAACCCGTCGTTGGCGATCACGGCGGGGGGCGGCGTCACCGCAACCCAGCACATGAGTTCGGGCTGGATCGGCACGCAATCCGAGGCTTCGCGGCCGGTCACCGTCAACTACGTGATTCCCGAAGAAGTCGATGCGCAGCTGAATGCGGCGCCGACGGGGCGGCCACGGCCTATGCCCACGGCAGCGCCGCCGTTGGGCCTGCCCGCGCCACCACCGATGCTGGCGTTGCCCGCGCCTACGATGTCGCCGATGGCGGGGCTGATCAAATACGCCAAATCGCGCGACGCACAGTTCGCGGGCGCGACGGGGGTGATGGCGCTGGTGGCGATTTACACGTCGGTGTCGGATCTGAACGCCGCGCAAGCCCTTGGCGATGCGAAAAAAGAACGCAAGGCCTGGTTCGGCATCACCACGGGCGTGCTGGGAGTGGGCAGCGTGGCGATTGAAGTCACGACGGGCGCAATTGGCGCGCGGGTTGGCGCGAACACTGCGTTCACGATGAACCTGCGGCTGAACTTGCGGCTGGCCACGTTCCGCACGGCGGGCGCGGTGTTCGCCACCGCCGCGACGTTCGTGGACAGCGCCAACAACGCCATGAACGCCAAGGACCAGTACGACGTGCACAACTACGAAGCGGGCGGGGCCTATGCCACGTCGTCCGCGTTCTTGTTGATGTCCAGCCTGACCGGCGTGGCCACGGCGGTGATCGCCGTGGGCGGCGCGTTCAGCACGGCCGGCGTGGCGGCGGGCGCGGGCGGTTTCGGCGGGGCGATGGTCGGTTTGACCAGCGGCGGCACGGTGCTGCTGGGCATTCCGGTGTGGGGCTGGATCGCGCTGGGGTTGTGCCTGCTGGTGGCCGGCCTGTACTTCAAGTTCTGGGGCGACAGCGCGACCGAAAGCGAGCTGGAGGTCTGGTATACGCGCTGCTGCATGCGCGCGGAAGAATTCGAAGGCGTGCAAGGCCGCGAGCTGTATCCGACCCGCGAAGAAGAGCTGGAAGATTTCAACACCGCGGTGTTCGGCGTGCGCGTGACGCTGCAATGGTATGGCTTCTGGAGCGGCGAAGTGGCGGGCCGCGACCGGCTGCTGCTGGAAGTGACCATGCCCGGCTACACGCAAAGCAGCGACTACGCGTACTGCCTGAAACTGGGCGGCGCCGGCGTGACGGCC
Source organism: Achromobacter sp. RT286_PF (assembly GCF_059760425.1). Classification (NCBI taxonomy): domain Bacteria; kingdom Pseudomonadati; phylum Pseudomonadota; class Betaproteobacteria; order Burkholderiales; family Alcaligenaceae; genus Achromobacter; species Achromobacter sp. RT286_PF. The sequence goes on along the minus strand of NZ_JCBAMR010000027.1, from coordinate 63,287 downwards.
GTGGTGTCCAGCCGGGGCTCGCCCCGCGCGCAGGACCCGGAACTGCAACCGCGCGCGCCCTCGCAGGCGCAGATGGTGGCGGGTCGGCCCGACCCCCGGACGTGGATGGACAAGGTTGATGATTATGTGGATGGCCTGAGCGCGCGGCCGGGCTGGGCCGACATCTGGCGCTGGGTTCGCAAGGACCGTAGCCAGGCTATCGAATTCACGGGCAAACCGTGGGAAGATTCGGTGCAGTTCCAGGTTCACAATGGCTACGCGACGCTGCGCACCGAGGTGCTGGTGGACGACGACATCTTCACCGAAGCGTTTTTGAAGATCGAGTTCTGGCCCGATCCGGAACGCATGCCGGAAGTGCGCGCGTTGCCGGTGGGCAGCGATGGCACCAATCTCGTGAAAGCAAAAAATTGACAGGGTTCAAGCATGCAGAGCAATGAAGGCATCCAGGCCGCCGTATATACGCGCTGGCACCAGCTGTCGGTGCCCTTGGGCTTTGCGCTGGCCGCCGGCAGCTTCATGCTGATCGTCTTTAACCGGGGGCCGATGGTCATGGCGATTGTGCTGGCCGTGCTGGGTTTGCTGGTGCCGCCGCTGATTGCCTTTCGTGGCTTTCCCACCCGCAATGCCGTCAAGGTCACGCCCGATGGCCTGGAGTTTTCGCGGCGCGCGCCGATTGCGTTTGCCGATCTGAAAAGCTGGGGCACGGACGATTATCTGAAACTGATCCGCCCGGGCTTGCCCACCCTGCTGGTCAGCCCGGTTGACCTGCCCAGCCGCGAGCGATTGCTGCGTGACTTCGAGCAGGCCTTGAACGCCTGGCAACAGCGCCAGCCCGCCGGCGCCGAGCGCGCGCGACGCACGCACTTCTATGGTTCCGCCGGTGGCCGCGTGGTGGGCGGGTTCATCACCGCGGTGGGCGTGGCGGCGGCAGCGCTGGCCATGAACCTGCGCGAACCGTCGATCTCGTTGGCAATCGTGGGAGGGCTGGGCGCACTGTTCGGCCTGACGATGCTGCTGGGCAGGCGCGGCTGAAAGCGCCGCCTGAGGCAGTACAAAATGTTGCTTGTCGCCCCGCATCCCCTTGCTAGCATGGTTCAGCCGGAATCACCCGGCAGAACGATGCAATAGTTGGAGGTTGCCATGAACTCAAGAACAATGATCAACCGGATGGCCGTGGTGGCGGCGGCAGGGGCGCTGCTGGCGGGCTGTGCAACGCAACAGCAAACCAATACCGCGGTCGGTACGGGCGCGGGCGCGGCGGTGGGCGCCGGCATCGGCGCGTTGATCGGCCACGGCAAGGGCGCGGCAATCGGCGCCGGCATTGGCGCCGTGGCGGGCGGCTTGGTCGGCTACAACTGGAAGGTGGTCAAGGAAGATGTGCAGCAGTCCGGCGCATCCTCGTTGGGCATCGACGTGGTCGAAATGCCCGATGGCAGTCTCAAGGTCAACATCCCCAGCGGCGTGTCGTTCGACACGGACAAGACGCAGCTCAAGCCGGCCCTGCTGCCGGTGTTGGACAGCGTGGCCCGTTCGCTGAACCAGCATCCCGAATTGCGCACCAAGGTGGTCGGCCATACCGACAGCACCGGCGCGCTGGCGCATAACCAGACGCTATCGATCAACCGCGCCAAGAGCGTGACGGACTACCTGGCCAAGCAAGGCGTGGCGTCCGGACGCATGGCGGTGGAAGGGCGCGGCCCCAGCGACCCGATCGGCGACAATGCGACCGCCGAAGGGCGCGCGCTGAACCGGCGCGTGGAAATCTACTTGTACGCCGTCAAGCAATAAGGTCCGTCTCATGAGCATGCTTCCCCCCGCCCGTATCGGCACCGATACCGCCGTGGCCGCGCTGACCGGTTGGCAGGCCGCGGCCACGCGCGACGCCATTGAAAAGCGCTACCGCTTTCCGAACTTCAACGCGGCTTTCGGGTTCATGGCGCGCGTGGCCATGTTCGCGGAAAAGCTGAACCACCACCCGGAATGGACCAACGTCTATAACCGGGTGGACGTGACGCTGACCACGCATGACGCGGGCGGAGTGACCGAGCTGGACGTGCGCATGGCGCAGTTCATGGACGAGGCGGCTACGCAGATGGGCGCCACGGCGCCGAAGTCGGACGCCTAGCCGTCGCTGTCCGCTGCCGCGTCTTCGCGCGCTTGCAGATGCTCGATCAGGCGATCGAGCATCTGGCCCAGCGCGCGCTGTTCGTCGGCATCCAGGCAGCCGAATATTTCGTCGTTACGGCGCGCGATCAAATCAATGATGCGTTGATATTGCGCCATGCCCTCGGGCGTGGGCGTCAGCACCACGCCGCGCCCATCCGAGGCCGACAACGTTTTTTCCACCAAACCGCGTTCCACCAATGCCTGCGCCGACCGGCTGGCCTGGCCTTTGTTCAGGTTGGCCGCGCGCGCCAGGTCATTGACGGACAGCGGCGCATAGCGCCCGATGGCAGCCAGGCAGCGCGCTTCGCCCAGGGGAATGCCGCAGTCTTCCAGGTAGGCGCGATTCGTGTCCCGGTCCGTGATCTTGTTGAGCACGTGCAGGCGATACGTCAGGAATCGTTCCAGGGCAGGCGGTTTCACGTCGGGCGGGCGGTGGTGGTGGTTGTGGCGGGGGCGGCGGGATAGTTTGCCACAGCGGCCTGGTCCAGGCTGGCGCTTTCGGCCTGCGCCAGCAGCGCCAGCGCCGTGTCCGCGTCGGGCTGGCGGGACAGCAGCGACAAGCCCAATATCGAAAGAAACAGCGGCGCCTGGGATTCGCCCACGCGCGTCAGCGCTTGCGCCATGGCGGTGTACACCTGGTCTAGATCGTCGTTGTTCATGCTTGGCCTTCCTGGGTTGCGGACTGGGCGATCGAAGGATAGTAGGGCGCCAGCGCGGCGCGTAGCTGCTGGGCGTCAGGCGCGGACCAACGGCCCAGCACATAGCCGTCCGGGCGGATCAGCGTGACCAGGCCGTCGGCGGCGCCATGCCGCTGGCGCAACTGCCCATGCGCGTCGTCCAGACAGCCCGAGCCCGAGCCCGTCCCGGCGCCCACCTGCACGACCTGCAAGGGGTGCGGCGCGCTTTGCGTGGCCGTGGCCAGGGCATTCAATTCGCGGGCCAGCGACGCGTCGGGCGATACCGCCAGCAGCACGAAGCCCCGGCCGAAACTCTGGCTCAGGTAGCGGACAGCGGGGCCGTCTTGCAGCTGCGCATCGGGCACGGGTTGGCCGGGGGCGGCGGCGGGGCCGGCTTGCGGCGCGCCGTCGTGCAGGTTCAAGGGCGAGGCGTCGTACGAAATAGGCGCGGACTGCCGGGGATTGATCAGCGGGCGCACCGCCTCGTCCACCAACGCCAGCCGCAACGCGGCTTCGCGCATCAAGCGAAAGCCGAAGTCCGGCGGCGCCATGAATTCCGTGCTCTTGGCGCCATAAGCCAGGTTCTGGCGGGTGGCGTGCACGCGTTCGATGCTGTAGCTGTCCAGCAGGCTGTCCGGGGCCTGGCCCTTCAAGACCCAGGCCAGTTTCCAGGCCAGGTTGCCGGCATCGTCCAGGCCGGAGTTCAGGCCACGCACACCGAAGATGGGCACCAGGTGGCCGGCGTCACCGGCAAACAATACGCGTCCGTGGCGGTACTGCGCCAGCGTCAGGCACTTGGCGTTGTAGACCGAAATCCACAGGGCTTTCCAAGGCGCGGTTTCGCCGATCATGTCCAGATGGCTTTGCACGCGCGGCAAGACGTTTTCCGGTTTGACGGCTTCGTCGGGGTCTTCGTCGTCGCGAATCTGGTAGTCCACGCGCCACACGTTGCCGGGCTGGCGGTGCATCAGCAGGGTCGAACCGGGGTTGGACGGCGGGTCGAACCACGCCAGGCGTTCAACGGGGCGGGTCGATGCCTGTTCGATGTCGACGATGACGTAGCGGCCTTCGTACTGCATGCCTTCCAGCTTCAGGCCCATGGCCTCGCGCACGGTGCTGCGGCCGCCGTCGCAGGCAATCAACCAGTCGGCGCGCACGGCCTGGCGCGAGCCGTCGGTGTCGATCTGGACCGTGACGCCATCGGCGTCGGCATGCAGGCCGGCAACGCGGGCCGACCACTGCAATGCGGCCAGATCGGGGTGGCGCTGCATGGCCTGATGCGCGTATTCCTCCACCGAGTATTGCTGGATGTTGACCATGGGCGCGTAGCGCTGCAAGGGGTCGTGCGGCATCTGGAAGTGCAGCACTTCGCAGTCGCGGTAGTAGCTGCGGCCGCCCGTCCAGGCCATGCCGGTTTCCATCAGCGGCTTGTCCGCGCCCACCCAGCCCAGGATTTCCTGCGAGCGGCGGGATATGCAGATGGCGCGGCTGCCACTGCAATAGTCGTCGTCTGCCTCGACCGTGAGCGAGGCGATGCCGTACTCGGCCAGCAGGGCGGCCAGCGTCAGGCCGACCGGGCCTCCGCCGGCAATCAACACGGGTACATGCGCGGGTAGCGGCATCTTGTCTCCAGGATATTTGGTTGTTTGCGCAACTATATTCTTCATAAGTTGCGCGCGCAACTACTTTGGTGGGACGTAAAAAAACCCGCCGGATCGAATCGGGCGGGTTTTCAGAAAAGGGCGCTGCGCGCTTAGTTGCGCACGCTTAGTTGCGCACGTTATAGATGCGCATCGCCTGCTGCTTCTGGTTGGCGTCCATGACGCGCAGCACCACCACCCGGGCGTTGAAGCCGTCAGGCAGCTTCAACTGGCCCAGCGCGTAGTCGTAGCGGTCGACATTCAGCGTGGGGCCTTCCGGGGTGACGGTTGCGGCGCGGCCATTGGAATAGCTGCCTTCGATGCTGAACGTCAGCGTGCCCTTGAACGGCGCGCCGGTGCGCTCTTCGCGCATTACCAGAACCTGGTAGTCAAGCTGGCCGGGAGCGCGCTTGAACGTGGCCGAGCGGATGCCCAGGTTGCCGCCGCGCGGGTCCGGCGGCATGGCGTCCTGGAACAGGACCAGTTCTTTGTTCAGCGTATCGATCTTGGCGCGGGCATCGGCCAGGTCGGTGGTCAGCTTTTCGTGGCCGGACTTATTGGCGTCGCGCTGTTGGGTGGCTTCTTCCAGCTGGGTTTGCAGGCGCTGGCGTTCCAGGTTGGACGCGCTCAGCTCGCTATGCAGGGACTCGGACTGCTCGACGGTCAGGCGTTGCGGGCCGTAGTTCGTTTGCAGGAAGAGCACGCCGCCCGCACCCAGGGCAATTCCCACCAGCAGCAGGACAAGCCAGCGCGGCAGGCGCCGCGTGCGTTGACCGGGTTGGTACACGGAGGGCTTGAATACAGCCCGTTGCGATCTTCCAAACATCCCCATTCCTAGAAAACTTCCTGTGTATGTGCTTGTTCGCGCGGGTGCCCGCGCGCGCCAAAGCGTCAGAGAATACCCCGTTAGCCGGGGCGGTTGGGTGCGCGGACAAGCCTGGTTGCGCACCTTGATATTGTGAAATATGTGAGCGTCAGCGTGCTGCTGCGAGGAGCTCCGCGTCCAGGTCGGCAAGCCGTTGCGGGGTGCCGACATCGACCCAGCGGCCGTCGTGGCGTGCGCCGCGCGCCAGGTTTTTGGCCATTGCCTGCCGTAGCAGGGGCGCCAGGGGCGCCGCCGTGCCGCGCTGGACATCCGCGAACAACGAGGGATGGTAGACGCCGATGCCTGCGTAGGTCAAACGCGGCTCGCCGTCGGCATGCAGGACGCCATCGGGCGATAGCCGGAAATCACCGGTCGGGTGCTGCACGGGGTTGTCGACCATCAACAAGCCCACGCCACCATCCGGCACATTGGCCGCCAGGGACGGCGCCAGCGCGGGGTCCCAGTCGCACCAGACGTCGCCGTTCACAACCAGGAACGGCGCATCGCCCAGCAGGGCAAGCGCCTGGGCGATGCCGCCGGCGGTTTCCAGCGCGGTGCCTTCGGCTGAATACCGAATCTGCACGCCGAAAGCACCGCCATCGCCCAGCGCGCGTTCGATCTCGTGGCCCAGCCAGGCATGGTTGATGACGATCTGGCGGATGCCCGCCGCCGCCAGCCGTTCCAAATGCCAGACGATCAGGGGCTTGCCGCCGACCGCCAGCAGGGGCTTGGGCAGCCGATCGGTCAGCGGGCGCATGCGTTCGCCGCGGCCCGCGGCAAGAATCATGGCTTGCATCAAAAGGTGTATCCGACGCTGACCTGGCGGTCGTCCAGTTGGTCGAGCAGGCGCAGCAGGGGGGTGAAAACGCCGTAGCGCTGGGCCACCTGACGGACGTAGCCGTTCATGCGCGGCATGTGGGCCAGGTAATGCGCCTTGCCGTCGCGGTGGTTCAGGCGGGCGAATACGCCCATGATGCGCAGGTTGCGTTGCAGGCCCATCCATTCGTAGGCGCGATGGAATTCGGCAAAGTCGGCGTCCACGGGCAGGCCCGCCGCGCGCGCCATTTCCCAATAGCGGATGGCCCAGTCCAGCTGCTGCGGTTCTTCCCAGGTGGTGCGGGCGTCGGTAACCAACGAGGCCAGGTCATAGGTGATGGGGCCCACCAGCGCGTCCTGGAAGTCGATGACGCCCGGGTTGGGACCGTACTGCGGTTGGTCGCACACCATCAGGTTGGGCGAATGAAAGTCGCGATGCACCAGTACCTGCGCCTGGCCGCCGTTGCTGGTCGACAGCAGGGCGAAGATCTTTTCCAGAGCGTTGGCGGTCTTGTCGTCCAGCGTGACGCCGTGGTGCTTGTTGACGTACCACTGGGGGAACAGCTTGAGCTCGTCGGCCAGCCGGTTGGTGTCGTACGTGGCCAGGCCGCGGGTGGACGCCTGTTGCAAGCGCACCAGCGCGGCCAGTGCCTCGCGGTACAGCGTTTGCAGTTCGCTATCGGAAATGCCGGCCTGGATGCGCTGATAGTAGGTTTGCTCGCCCAGGTCGGACAGCAGCAGCAGGCCCTGGTCCAGGTCCTGTTCCAGCACCTGGGGCACGTTCAGCCCGGCTTCGGCCAGCAGTTGGCCCACGTGCAGGAAGGGGCGGCAGTCTTCGTGCGCCGGCGGCGCGTCCATGACAATCAGGGTGCGCTCGCCGGCGTCCAAACGGAAATAACGGCGAAAACTGGCGTCGGCGGAGGCCGGGCGCAGCGTGTCCACGGCCAGGTTCAAGGCTTTGGGCAGGCTTTCCAGCCAGTTGCGGATCTGCACCAGGCGGGGGTCGTGATCGTTTTTCAAGGAAGATCCGTGTCAGAAGGGCAATATTGCTGAAATTTGCGTTCGGCGCACATAAGGCTGGGCGTATGGCGCGGCTTCTCTATAATACCGGCTCGTTTACACCAGCATCGGCCGTTTTCCGCCGCCGATGCCAGGTTTTCCCATCGTCAAAAAGGGCTGTTTTCACTCGTGCGCAAGGTTCGGTGGTTGATCCTCTCTGCTGTCAGCGTGGCCGCCGGAGCCGTCCAGGCTCAAGGCAGCCAAGGTTCGACTCCCGCGGCGTCCGCAGCAACCGCGACCTCCGCGGCCCCCGTGTTGCGTACGTCGCCGGGTCTGCGCATTCACCGCCTGCCCGATGAAAGCATCCCCGCGTACCTGGAAGCCGACAGCATCGAGGGCGACCCCGATTCCGACCTGACCCTGAACGGCAGCGCGCAAGTGCGCCGCATCGATGGCGTCATCAAGGGCGACCGCATCAACTACCGCAAGGACACCGGCGAAGTCGATGTCCAGGGCAGTGCGCGCATGATGCGCGACGGCACCTTGGTGACCGGCCCCAACGCCAAGTTCAACGTCGACAAATATTCAGGCCAGGTCGAAAAGCCCAACTTCTGGATGGGCGCCACCGGCGGCTTCGCCGTTGCCGAACACGCCGACATCTTCAGCAAGTCGCAGATGCGGCTGCATACGGTCACGTACAGCGGCTGCTCGTGCGAAACGCCGTCCTGGTACATCAAGGCCAACACCGTCGACATCGATTTCGACGAAAACGAAGGCGTGGCGCGCAACGGCGTGCTGTATTTCAAGGACGTGCCGATCCTGGCGTCGCCCTACATGACCTTCCCGGTCAAGAAAGAACGCAAGTCGGGCTTCCTGATGCCGACGTATGGCACCACCAGCCAGGGCGGCTTCGACATTTCGCTGCCGTACTACCTGAACCTGGCGCCCAACTACGACATGACGGTCCAGCCGCGCTACTTTTCCAAGCGCGGCATGCAGCTGGGCGGCGAATTCCGCTACCTGGGCTCGTCCTATCTGGGCACCCTGGACGGCACCTACCTGCCTAACGACAACGTCACCAGCGAAGACCGCTGGATGTACTGGTGGCGCCACCAGCAGACGTTCTCGCACGGCTTCTACGCCGACTGGGACATCGCCAAGGTTTCTGACGACGACTACTTCCGCGACATCTCGCAGTTGGGCCTGAACCAGGCGTCGACCACCTACCTGCCGCAGCGCGGCCGCGTGGGTTGGGCCTCCAACTACTGGAGCACGTACGCACAGGTCTACAAGTACCAGACGCTGCAGGATCCGGACGCGCCGCTGGTGCCGCCGTACGACAAGGAACCCGAGTTGTACCTGCGCGGTGCGCGCTATGACTGGGGCGGTTTCGACGTTGACTGGACGTCTACCGCCGTGCGTTTCCGCCGTCCCGATTTCGGCTCGACCGTTCGCTACCCTGATGGCGACCGCTTGCAGTCCTACCCGACGGTGTCGTACCCCATCGTGCGCCCGGGCTGGTTCATCATCCCCAAGGCGGGCGTGAACTACACCCAGTACCAGACCAAATGGTATGGCGTGGATGCGCTGGGCCTGAACGGCGGTTCGGCCGACGGCCTGCCGCGTTCGCAATCGCGCACCGTGCCGATCATGTCGCTGGACGCCGGCCTGATCTTCGAACGCGACACGTCGCTGTTCGGCAAGGCGTCCACGCAAACGCTCGAACCGCGCCTGTACTACCTGCGCGTGCCGTACCGCGACCAGTCCAAGATGCCGGTCTACGACACGTCGCTGGCCGACTTCAGCTTCTCGCAGGCCTTCGAAGAAAACATCTACACCGGCGGCTGGGACCGTATCTCGAACGCCAACCAGCTGACGGCCGCCTTGACCACGCGCTGGCTGGACGCCAATACCGGCTTCGAGCGCATGTCGCTGGCCGTGGCGCAGCGCCTGTATTTTGAAGATCAAAAGGTCACGCTGCCGGGCGAAACGCCGCGTGAAAACGTGCGGTCCGACTTCCTGGTGGGCGCCAGCGCGGCACTGACCGACACCCTGAGCACCGACGTGGCCGCTCAGTACAATCCTTACCAGAACCAGTGGTCGCGCGGCTTGGTCAGCGCACGCTGGTCGCCGCAGCGCCTGACCACGGTGGCGCTGTCGTATCGTTATCAGCGCGATCCGCAACCGGGCGTTCAGTATCAGCCCCAGGGCCAGAACCAGGTCAGCCTGGCGTTGCAATGGCCGTTCAACAAGCGTTGGTACGGCGTGGGTCGCGTGGATTATTCCTTGCGCTCCGGGCCGTCCAGCACGGTGGCCAACACGACGGAATCTCCCCGTGTCACGCAGGCCATCGCCGGCGTCGAGTACAAGGGCGATTGCTGCTGGGTGGGCCGCGTGGTCTACCAGCGCTATGCTGTATCGGCAACGGACGCGAACTCCGCTGTGTTCTTCCAGCTTGAGCTGACCGGTCTGGGTTCCCTGGGAACCGACCCGATGAACCTGCTGAACAGAAGTATCCCCGGCTACACCAGCATTACACCGCCCGTGCCGGCTGGGACCACATTTGAAAGGTATGAATGATGCGTAGGTTGCACTCTTTGCGCCGCCTGTCCGGCAGTGCGCTGTTGTTGGCCTTATGCGCCGGCCTTCCCGCCGCGCACGCGGCCGAGCCAACAGGCCGGGCCGCGAACAATGGCGCCAAGGCCGCGCCCGCCGCTCAGAAAACCACGCCGGCGCCCAAGGGCGAGCAGTTCGTGGACGGCATCGCGGCCGTGGTCGACAAGGACGTGATCACATTGCGCGAACTGCGCGACGCGTCCATCCGCATTTCGACCGAACTGAAATCGCGCGGCATCCAGGTGCCCGACGACCAGACCTTGCAGCATCAAGTGTTGCAGCGCCTGATCATGGAACGCGTGCAACGCCACGAAGCCGACCGGCTTGGCATTCGCGTGGACGATGCCCAGGTGGACCAGGCCATCCAGACCATCGCGGCGCGCAACAAGATCAGCGTGGCGCAACTGCGCGGCGAAATCGAAAAGTCAGGCACCAATTGGGATGCCTACCGCAAGTCGCTGCGTGACGAGATCCGCACGGATCGCTTGCGCCAGCGCGCGGTGGATTCCACCATCGTCATTTCCGACACCGAGGTCGACGCGTTCCTGAAGGACCAGCGCCGCAACCCGGCGTTTGGCGCCGCGCCGCAAGCGCAGCAGCAGCCACAACCGCAGGCGCAGCCCGAGCCCGCGCCCGAGCAGGCCGCCGCGCCTTCCGGGCCGATGCTGTACGCGCTGGCCCAGATTCTGGTGCGCGTGCCGGAAGGCTCCACCCCGGAACAGCTGGCGGTGCTGCGCAAGAAGGCCGAAGACATCCTGGCGCGCGCCAAGCGCGGCGACGATTTCGCCAGCCTGGCGGCAGCATCGTCGGATGGCCCCGAAGCCTTGCAAGGCGGCGTGATGGGCGTGCGTCCGCTGGACGGCTGGCCCGACCTGTTCGTCAAGGCCATCGGCAATCTGCAAAAGGGCCAGGTCAGCAACCTGATCCAAAGCGGCAACGGCTTCCACATCATCAAGGTGATGGACCGCGGCACGGCCCAGCCGGCGCCTGGCCGCACCGCGCGCACGCCGGCCCCCACGCCGGCACCGCAGCCCGCCGCGCGTCCGCAAGCGCCCGCGCAGCAAGGCCCGACCAAGGTCATGCAGACCCGCGCGCGCCACATCCTGATCAAGACGTCTACCGTCATGAGCGACGAAACCGCGCGCCAGCGCCTGGAACAGGTGCGCCAGCGCCTGGTGTCGGGCGGCGCCAAGTTTGAAGACATGGCGCGCCAGTATTCGCAGGACGCCACCGCGCCGCAGGGCGGCGAACTGGGATGGCTGAACCCGGGTGAAACCGTGCCGCCGTTCGAAGCCGCCATGAACGCGCTGAAGCCGGGCGAAATCAGCCCGCCGATCCAGTCGCCCTTTGGCTGGCACCTGATTGAAGTCGAAGAACGCCGCGAACACGACGCCACCGACGACCTGGCCCGCATGAAGGCGCGCCAGATTCTGTTCGAGCGCCGCGCCCAGCCTGCTTTTGAAGACTGGCTGGAGCAATTGCGTGCTCAGGCTTACGTCGACAACCGGCTTGAAAAGCAGCAAAAGATCCAGCAGAACAACCGCTAAACGCATTACGGGCTTTTCATGTCTCAACACCAGGCGCGCAAGCGCTTCGGCCAGAACTTCCTGACCGACGAAAGCGTCGTCGAGTCCATCGTCCGGGCGGTTGCCCCCGCCCGTGACGATGCCGTGGTCGAAATCGGCCCAGGGTTATCTGCCTTGACCCGGCCGCTGCTAGAGCGTCTGGACCAACTCACCGCCGTGGAAATCGACCGCGACCTGGCCGCGCGCCTGCGCAAGCAGTTTGATGCGTCGCGCCTGACCGTCGTCGAAGCCGACGCGTTGACGGTGGATTTCTCGCAATTCGGCAGCGCGCTGCGCGTGGTGGGCAATCTGCCCTACAACATTTCCAGCCCGCTGCTGTTCCATCTGATGACGTGGGCCGACCACATCCGCGACCAGCATTTCATGTTGCAGCGCGAAGTCATCGACCGCATGGTGGCGCAAGCGGGCTCCGGCGATTTCAGCCGCTTGTCCGTGATGTTGCAGTCGCGCTATCGCATGCACAAGCTGTTCGATGTGCCGCCCGAAGCGTTCGATCCGCCGCCCAAGGTGGTGTCGGCCATTGTGCGCATGGTGCCGCTGCCGGCCGACCGCCTGCAACCGGTCAGTGTGCGTGCCTTTGAAACCGTGGTGGCGCGCGCCTTTTCGCAGCGCCGCAAGATGCTGCGTCGCGTGTTGGCCGACTGGGCGCCGCAAGTGCCCTGGGAAGCGCTGGACATTGCGCCGACCGCGCGCGCCGAGGATATTTCGGTGGACCGGTATATCCGCCTGTCGGATGCGCTGGTGGCAGCGGGACTGCTTCAGTAAGCGCAAAGCGCGGAGCGCTTCAAGCGGGCGTGGCGCGTGTCACGCAATGCAAGCGTGGCGCATGCCACGCTATCCGCGCCAGGCGCATCACAACATCCGTTTTTGCGCGGCCATCCATAGCTGCATGACGTCGCGCGCACGCTCGGCAAGCAGCTTTTCCGCGTCGGCCAGTGCTTGTTGCAACGTGATGGGACCGGGCGCCAAACTAAACGCGGCGCTGATGCCGCCGGCGTGCAGCGCTTCGTAGCCCTCACCCAACGACCCCGCCAGCGCCACCACCGGCACGCCGGCCTGCTGCGCGATCTTGGCCACGCCCGCCGGGGTTTTGCCGCGCAGCGTTTGCGCGTCCATGCGGCCTTCGCCGGTGAACACCAGCGTGGCGCCTTCGATGGCGTCGGCCAGGCCGCCAAGCTCGGCCACAATTTCCACGCCCGGGCGAAAGTGCGCCTGCAAGAACGCCTTGGCCGCAAAGCCCAGGCCACCCGCCGCGCCCGCGCCGGGTTCGTTGCGATGGTCCACGCCCAGGTGGCGCGCGCACACATCGGCAAAATTCGACAGCATCTGGTCCAGCGCCAACACCTGTTCCGGCGTGGCGCCTTTTTGCGGCCCGAACACGTGCGATGCGCCATGCGGGCCGCACAGCGGATTGTCGACGTCTGACGCGATATCGATGTGGATCCTGGCCAGGCGCGGATCCAGTCCGCGCGTGTCGATGGCGGCCAACTTGCCCAGCGCGCCGCCACCGGGCGGCAGGCTGTTGCCGCCCGCGTCCAGCAGGCGCACGCCCAGCGCCGTCAGCATGCCGGCGCCCGCGTCGTTGGTGGCGGACCCGCCCAAGCCCAGGATGATGCGCGTGGCGCCCGCGTTCACGGCCGCCAGCATCAGCTCGCCCACGCCGTGGCTGCTGGCGCGCATCGGGTCACGCTTGGACGGCGAGATCAGTTCCAACCCCGCCGCTGCTGCCATTTCGATCACGGCCGTGCCGTCTTCCAGCAGGCCCCATACGGCGTCAACCTTGTAGCCCAGCGCGTCGTTCACCGTCAGCTGCTGTTCCTTGCCGCCGGTGGCGGCCAGCACGGCTTCGACCGTGCCTTCGCCGCCGTCGGCCATGGGCACGCATATCGTGTGGGCGCCGGGGCAGGCGGCTTTCACGCCGCGCGCAATGGCCGCCGCCGCGTCGGGGGCGGACACGCTTTCCTTGAAGGAGTCGGGAGCAATGACGATTTTCACGGGTTGGGGTCGCCTCGTAATCGGTGGGAGTAAGGGCTGGAGTAACCGCTGGAATAACTGCTGGAGCAAGGGCCATGATACCCGCGCCGACGCAGGCGGCGTACCATAGCGCTTTCGTTGTTTTTGCGAGAGTGGACCGTCATGCCTGTATTGCGCCGCACCAAAATTGTTGCCACCTTGGGGCCTTCGACTTCGACGCCCGAACGCATTGAAGCGCTGATCCGCGCCGGCCTTGACGTGGCCCGTTTGAACTTCTCGCACGGCAGCGCGGACGACCACCGCGACCGCGCGCGCCTGGTGCGCGACATTGCCGCCAAGCAGGGCCGTTTCGTCGCCATCATGGGCGACCTGCAAGGCCCCAAGATCCGTATCGCGCGCTTCACCGACAAGCTGGTGCAACTGCACGTCGGCCAGCCCTTCACGCTGTCGCGCGTGCATCCCAAGGATGCGGGCACGGCCAGCATCGTCGGCATCGATTACCCGGAACTGGTCACGGATTGCCGCGTGGGCGACGAACTGCTGCTGGACGATGGCCGTGTCGTGCTGGTGGTGGACCGCGTCGAAGGCGATGAAGTCCACACCACCGTTACGGTGGGCGGCCCGCTGTCGAACAACAAGGGCATCAACCGCCGTGGCGGCGGCTTGTCCGCGCCCAGCCTCACCGACAAGGACCGCGTCGACATCAAGCTGGCGGCCGAAATGGAACTGGATTACGTGGCCGTGTCGTTCCCGCGCTATGGCAGCGACATCGACGAGGCCCGCGCCCTGTTGGCCGAGGCCGGCAGCCAGGCATGGATCATCGCCAAGATCGAACGCGCCGAAGCCGTGGCCGACGACGAAGCGCTGGACTCGCTGATTCGCGCCAGCGACGGCGTGATGGTGGCGCGCGGCGACCTGGGCGTGGAAGTGGGCGACGCCGAACTCGTCGGCATCCAGAAGCGCATCATTCAGCACGCGCGCACGCTGAATAAAGTGGTCATCACCGCGACGCAGATGATGGAATCCATGATCTCCAGCCCCATGCCCACGCGCGCCGAAGTGTCGGACGTGGCCAACGCGGTGCTGGACTACACCGACGCCGTGATGCTGTCGGCGGAAAGCGCCTCGGGCCAGTATCCCGTTGAAACCGTGCAAGCCATGGCGCGCGTTTGCCTGGGCGCGGAAAAGCACCCGACGTCCACGGTGTCGCATCACCGCATGGGCGAGACGTTCACGCGCTGCGATGAAACCATTGCGCTGGCGGCCATGTACGCGGCCAACCACTTTCCGGGTGTCAAGGCCATCATCGCCTTGACCGAAAGCGGCCACACGCCGCTGATCATGTCGCGCATTCGTTCGGGCGTGCCGATCTACTGCTACAGCCCGCACAGCCTGACGCAGAACCGCGTGGCGATGTTCCGGGGCGTCTACACCATTCCGTTCGCGCCGTCGGACTACGAACCGGCCGAACTCAGCGAGGCCGCCATCGACGAACTGCGCAAGCGCAACCTGGTCAAGACGGGCGACTGGGTCATCCTGACCAAGGGCGATTTCTACCGCGACAGCGGTGGCACCAACGGTATGAAGATCCTGCTGGTGGATTGACCCGGGCGTGCGGGGCCGCGACCCGGCCCCGCTACGCCCGCCTGGCCGGCTTTCAGCCAAAGAACCAGTAGCACACGCCGATGGCGGCCATCACGCCGGCCGCATCGGCGACCAGCGCGCAGCCCACCGCGTGGCGCGCGCGTAATATCCCCACCGACCCGAAGTACACCGCCAGCACGTAGAAGGTGGTTTCGGTGCTGCCCTGCATCACGGCCGACAGCAGGGCGGGGAAGCTGTCCACGCCGAAATGCGTCATGGTTTCCAGCATCATCGCGCGCGCCGCGCTGCCGGAAAACGGCTTGACCAGCGCGGTCGGCAGCGCGTCGACAAAGCGCGTGTCCCAGCCGGCTTGCAACGCCAGCCAGCGGATGCCGTCCAGCAGGAAATCCAGCGCGCCCGATGCGCGCAGCACCCCCACCGCGCACAGCATGGCCACCAGATACGGCAGCAGGCTCTTGGCAATGTCGAAGCCTTCCTTGGCGCCCTCGATGAACGTTTCGTAGACCGGCACCTTTTTCCAGGCGCCCACGACCAAGAACGCCAGCAGGATGCCGAACAGCGCCAGGTTGCCCATCACGGACGATAACGACGCGATGGCCGTGGCCGACATGCCGGCCAGCAGCGCCATGAAGCCGCCCATGAGCAAGGCCGCGCCGCCCAGCCACAGCATCACTACCGGGTCGGTCAGCCGCAGGCGCTGGCACACGGCCACGGCCAGAAAGCCCGCCAACGTCGACGCGCTGGTTGCCAGCAGGATGGGCAGGAATACCAGCGTGGGGTCGGCCGCGCCCTGCTGCGCGCGAAACATGAACAGCGTGACGGGCAGCAGCGTCAGCGATGACGCGTTCAGCACCAGGAACAGGATCTGCGCGTTGCTGGCGGTTTCAGGCGTGGGGTTCAGGGATTGCAGTTCGCGCATGGCGCGCAGGCCGATGGGGGTGGCGGCGTTGTCCAGCCCCAGACCGTTGGCCGCGAAGTTCAGCGTGATCAGACCGATGGCGGGGTGATTGCGCGGCACGCCGGGCATCAGGCGCGCGAACAGCGGCCCCAGCAGGCGCGCCAGCTTTTCCACCAGCCCGGCGGCTTCGGCGATACGCAGGAAGCCCAGCCACAAGGTCAGCGTGCCAAACAGCAGCACCATCACCTCGACCGACACGCGCGCCATGTCGAACAGGCTGGCCACCATCAGGCGAAAGACGTCGGGGTCTCCAATGGCCAGCCAGCGGTACAGCGCGGCGGCGGCGGCGGTCAGGAAGAAGCCCAGCCAGAGTTTGTTCAGCATGCGTGACGATGCCCGGACAGCGGTTGAATGCGCACCAGCGCGGGGACGCTCATTGTCGCAGAGTCAGCCCTGGCCAGCTTGGCCGCGCGGCGCCAATTCTGGTACTTTGGGCCGAACCGCCCTAGGGCCATAACAGTGAGGGACACTCATGGATTTCAATGCCTGGCGCCGTCGCCGCATCTCGGAACCCGCGTACCGCTGGGCGCGCAACGCCTTGCCCCCCATGTCGGCCACCGAGCGCGAAGCCATCGAGGCCGGAGACACCTGGTGGGACGCCGACCTGTTCACCGGCAACCCCAACTGGCGCAAGCTGCTGGACGTGCCCGCCGCCACCCTCACCCCCGAAGAGCAGGCGTTTATCGATGGCCCCGTGGCGCAGCTGTGCGGCATGCTGGACGAATGGGACATCACCTGGAACCGGCGCGACTTGCCACCGCAGGTCTGGAGCTTTCTGAAATCGCAGCGCTTTTTCGGCATGATCATTCCGCGCCGCTATGGCGGGCTGGGCTTTTCCCCGTACGCGCATTCCGAAGTGGTGCGCCGCATATCGGCCTATTCCATCACGGCGGGCGTGACCGTCATGGTGCCCAATTCACTGGGCCCCGGCGAACTGCTGATGCAGTTCGGCACGCCCGCGCAGCGTGATTACTGGTTGCCGCGCCTGGCCGATGGCCGCGAGGTGCCGTGCTTCGGGCTGACCAGCCCCGAGGCGGGCTCGGATGCCGCGTCCATGGTGGACACCGGCGTCGTCTGCCGCCAGGTGGTCGATGGCCGCGAACTGATCGGTATCCGGCTCAACTGGCACAAGCGCTACATCACGCTGGGGCCGGTGGCCACGGTGCTGGGGCTGGCGTTCAAGATGTCAGACCCCGACGGCATTCTGGGCGGCCCGGCAGACATCGGCATTTCGGTGGCGCTGGTGCCCACCGAGGCGCCCGGCGTGGAAATTGGCCGACGCCATCTGCCGGCCATGCAGGTGTTTCAGAACGGCCCGAACAAAGGGCGCGATGTGTTCGTGCCGCTGGATGCGCTGATCGGCGGCGAGGCCCGCGCCGGGCAGGGCTGGAAGATGCTGATGAGCGCCTTGGCCGCCGGGCGCGGCATTTCGCTGCCGTCGCTGTCGGCCGCCGCCGCCGTCATGTGCGCCCACACCACCGGCATGTACGCGCGGGTGCGCGAGCAGTTCGGCATCCCCATCGGCAAGTTCGAAGGCGTGCAGGAACAGTTGGCCCGGCTGGCGGGCAACGCCTATCTGGTCGAGGCGGCACGCCGCCTGACCTGCGCCGCGCTGAACCAGGACGTGAAGCCGGCCGTCGTGTCCGGCATCATGAAATACCACGCCACCGAGCGCATGCGCGATTCGGTCAACGCCGCGATGGACGTGCACGCGGGCCGCGCGGTCATCGACGGCCCCAGCAACTACCTGGGCGCGCTGTACCGCGCGGTGCCCATCGCCATCACGGTCGAAGGCGCCAACATCCTGACGCGCAACCTCATCATCTTCGGGCAGGGCGCCATCCGCGCGCATCCCTATCTGATGCCCGAAATGCTGGCGCTGGCCAACCCCGACGAAGAACGCGGTATCGAGGTGTTCCACGACGTGTTCTGGCGCCATCTGCGGCACGCCGGCAAGAACACGCTGCGTGCGATCGGGCGCGCCTGGTCGGGCGCCTTGCTGGCGCCGTCGCCGGTGTCCGGCCCCACGGCCGGGCACTACCGGCGGCTGGGACGCTATGCGTCCGGCTTTGCGCTGTTGGCCGACGCCACGTTGGCGCAATTGGGTGGCGGGCTGAAGCGGCGCGAAATGATCTCGGCGCGGCTGGGCGATGTGTTGTCGCAGCTTTACCTGTTGTCGGCGGTGCTCAAGCGTTGGGAAGACGAAGGCCGCAAGCACGACGATCTGCCGCTGGTGCATTGGTGCATGGAGCAGGGCTACGCCAGCATCGAGAAAAGCCTGGACGACGTGCTGCGCAACCTGCCGGGCCGCGTGCTGGCGTGGGGCCTGCGCGCCGCCATCCTGCCGTGGCGCCTGGCACGCGGGCCGAACGACGCCTTGACGCGCGCCTGCGCCGACCTGCTGTTGAAGCCATCACCCACGCATGACCGGCTGGCGGCCGACCTGCATCGCGAGCCGGGCAGCGGCGCGGGGGCTGGCGTACTGCTGGGGGGCGGCCGCGCGGGTAGCGACCCCTTGGCGGATCTGACCCGCGCCTTCGCGCTGGTTGAAGCGGTGCAGCCCATCCGCGACCGCCTGCGCCAGTCGAACGTGCGCAATTGGCGCCAGGCGCATCAGCTGGGCGCCATCACGGACGCCCAGGCCGCGCAGCTGGAGGCGGCGGACGCGATGGTGTCCAAGGTCTTGCAGGTGGATGACTTTGCGCCGCAAGAGCTGTCGCCCCAGGCGGCAAGCCCTGATTCGACGTCCGCTTCCGACCAGGCCCCGGAACCCGACGCTTAGTCGTCGGCGTTCGGATCCATGCCCGGAAACAGGATTTCAGTGAAGCCGAACTTCGTGAAATCCTGAATGCGCGACGGGTACAGGCGGCCGATCAGGTGGTCGCATTCGTGCTGCACCACACGGGCATGAAAGCCTTCGGCTTCGCGCTCGATCAGCTGGCCATACGGGTCGCGGCCGCTGTAGCGGATGTGGCGATAGCGCGGCACCAGCCCGCGCAGGCCGGGCACCGACAGGCAGCCTTCCCAGCCGTCTTCCATCTCGTCCGACAGCGGCGTGATGACCGGGTTGCACAAGATGGTTTGCGGCACGGGGGGCGCGTCGGGATAGCGGTCGTTGCGGTCAAAGCCGAAGATCACCAGTTGCAGGTCCACGCCGATCTGCGGCGCCGCCAGCCCCACGCCTTGCGCGGCCGCCATGGTTTCAAACATGTCGTCGATCAGGGCGTGCAGCTCGGGCGTGTCGAATTTATCGACGGGCGGGGCCACGCGCAGCAGGCGCGGGTCGCCCATTTTCAGGATGGGGTGGATCATGGCGGTACGCGTCAGTCCTGACGGCCTTTCTTCTGGATGAACTCGATCTTGTAGCCGTCCGGGTCTTCCACAAAGGCGATCACGGTCTTGCCGTGCTTCATCGGGCCGGCTTCGCGGGTGACCTTGCCGCCGCGTTCCTTGACCTTGTCACAGGCTTCGTAGGCGTTGTCCACTTCCAGCGCGATGTGGCCGTAGCCGTTGCCCAGGTCGTACTTTTCGGTGTCCCAGTTGTGGGTCAGTTCGATGACCGCGCCTTCGGATTCGTCTTGATAACCCACGAAGGCCAGCGTGAACTTGCCTTCCGGGTAGTCGTTGCGGCGCAGCACGCGCATGCCGAGCACGTTGGTGTAGAAATCGATGGATTTATCAAGGTTGCCGACTCGCAGCATGGTGTGGAGCATACGCATGGAGATCTTCCTTAGGCGATGAGGGGTTGTGGCAGGAACCCGGGGTTGCCCGAGTGTTGCCGCGTAATGCCGATGTCGCGCAGTGCGCCGCCCATGGCGGCGACCGCCTGCCGCATCTGGTCCGCGCCAAAGGCGCCGATGCAGCCGACCCGGAACGTGGGTTGTTCGGTGTTGAAGAAATTACTGAGCACGTAGCCGCGCGCCTTCAGGGCGTCCACGAACAACTGCAGATGCCAGTTCGGGGAATCCGGCGCATGCACGTTGACGACGATGGGGCCTTGCAGATCGCGCGACAGGTAGGGCGTCAGGCCCAGCTCGCTGACGCCATCATAAAGCGTGCGCATGTTGGCCGTATAACGCGCCAGCCGCGCCTCGCGGCCTTCCTGGCGGTACAGGTCCAGCGCCACGGCCAGCGCCGCCAGCGTGGGTGCGGGCGGCGTGAAGCGCGGGCCGGCATTGGGCGCCAGCGTGTGTTGATAGATGTCGGCCAGGTCCAGCGACCAGCTGCCCGCGTTGCCGCGCGCGGCTTCCAGGCGGTCGCGGCGGGCCACGACGAAGGCGGCGCCGGGCAGCCCTTCCAGGCATTTATTGGCCGTCAGCACCACGGCATCCACGGCGGGCAGGGCGGAGACGTCCAGCGGCAATGCGCCGAAGGCGGATACCGCGTCGACGATGACGCGGCGGCCCAGCGCGTCGGCAATGCGCGCCAACGCCGGCACGTCGTGGCAGATGCCGCTGCCCGTTTCGCTATAGACCAGCGCCAGGTGCGTCAGCGTGGGGTCTTGTTCCAGCGCGGCGGCCACGGCGGCCGGGTCCAGGCGTTCGGTGGCACCCACCGCCAGCGGCACGGCGATGCGCCCGGCGTCGCTGGCCAACTTTTGCAGGCGGGCCGCGTACGCGCCGGTGGACGGCGCCAGCAGGCGGCCGCCGGGCGGCACGAAGGTGCGCACGGCGGCTTCCACCGCAAAGTGGCCGCAGCCGGGCAGCGCCAGCGCCACGTGCTCGTCGGCCGAGCCCTGGGCTACCTGCAAGACGCCGTCGCAGACCTGTCGGTAGGCTGCGCGGAAATCGTTGTCCCACGGCGCGTAGTCTTGCGCCATGGCGGCCTTCACCCGCGCGTCGGTCGTGACCGGGCCAGGAATCAGCAGCAACATTGTCTTGTCTCCAGTGCGCCTCAGAACTGAGGCAGCGAAGCGGGGTCGTGGCGCCGCAGGACGTTCTTGGCGTCTTCGAAGTCGGGAAGGATCTGGCCGACTTCGCGCCAGAAGTCCTGACTGTGGTTCATCTCGCGCAGATGCGCAAGCTCGTGCGCGATGACGTAGTCGATGATGCCGGGCGCGAAATGGATCAGGCGCCAGTTCAGCATGATGTTGCCGTCGCTGGTGCAGGAGCCCCAGCGCGTGGCGGCGGACGACAGCCGCCAGCGGCGGATCTTCAAGCCGCTGATTTGCAGGAAATGCGCCAGCCGCGCGCCGAACCAGGCGCCCGCGCGCTGCTGTAGCCAGGCTTGCGCGGCGTCGCGGATGCGGCTTTGGTCGGCCGTGGACGGCAGCGCCAGCCACAGCGTGTCGCCGTCCTCGGGCGCGTCGGCATCGCCCGACAGGCGCGACTGACGGCTGTCGCCGCCTACGCCGATCAGGATGCGCTTGCCCAGGTAAGGCAGTTCGCCGCCCGCCTGCCAGCGCGTGTGCGCCATGGCCAGCTGCTGCTTGCGGGCGTGCCATTCGCGCAGCTTGGTGACGATCCAGCGCGCTTTCTCGCGGACCGCGTCGTCGATCTGCGTCAGCGTGACCCAGCTGGGCGCGGTGACCCGCAGGCCGTCGTCGGTGATGACAAAGCCAATGCTGCGCCGGCGCGAACGCAGCAGCACGAAGCCGATGGGCTGTGGGTCGGTGGGGATTTCGCGCCAGCGCGCGCCGGGCGGCAGCGGGTCGGGGCAGGGCGTGGGCACGCGCGAGGCGGCATTGGGCGACAGCGTCAGCAGCGGTTCGCCCTTGCCGGCATCGCCTTGAGAGGCGTCGGGGAACAAGTTCACCGGCGTGACGGGCTGGGGCTGGGGCTGGGGTTGGGGCTGAGGCTGCTGAGGCTGCGGTTCAAGCCTGGGCTGCGGCCGCGGCTTCGGCGTGGCGATCAGCGGCGACGCGCCGTGGGGCGCGTCGTGTTCTTGCATGTCGAACAAGAGTTCGAGCTGATCAGTGCTGGGCATACCTTTCAGGATTCAGACGCCGCATTTCCCCTTCGATCCATTCCTGAACCTTCTGGTTCAGTTCGTCGGGGGAGAGTCCTTTGGATTCTATCGCGGGACCGATCGACAAGGTGACCAGCCCCGGATATTTGACGAAAGCGTTGCGCCGCCAGCACTCGCCGGCGTTGTGCGCCACCGGAATAACCACCGCGCCGGTGCGCGAGGCCAGCAGCGCTCCGCCCATCTTGAAGCGCGCCGTCTTGCCCGGCGGCACGCGCGTGCCCTCGGGAAACAGCAGCGGCCAGCGGCCTTCGTCCATGCGCGTCTGGCCCTGCTTGACCACCTGGTCGAAGGCGTCGCGGCCCTTCGAGCGGTCAATGGCAATCATGCGCAGCAGCGCCAGGCCCCAGCCGAAGAACGGCACCATGTGCAGTTCTTTCTTGTAGACGAAGCACACTTCGCGCGGCATGTGCGCGGGAAAGAACAGCGTTTCCCAGGCCGACTGGTGCTTGGACAGGATCACCGCCGGGCCGTCGGGCAGGTTTTCCCAGCCCTTGACCTGCCAGCGGATACCGCAGAACACCTTGGCGCCCCAGATGGCCAGGCGCGGCCAGCCCACCGTCAGCTTGTAGCGCCAATGCAGCGGCAGCGGCGCCCACAGGATGCACAGGAACGCGTAGGGAATGACCGTGATGGCCAGGAACAGGAAATACAGCAGCGAACGTAGCCGGGCCATTGAATCAATTGTCCTGAAGCAGAATGTCGACCACGGCCGACAGGTCTTCGCAGACCCGGGTGTTCTCGGGCAGGCCGCCCTTGGCCAGCGTCTTCTTGCCGTTGCCGGTGTGCACCAACCACGGCGCGCAGCCCACGGCCGCCGACGCTTGCAGATCGCGCAGCGAATCGCCCACCGCCGGCACGCCGGCCAGGCTGATGTCGTAGCGATGGCCGATCTGTTCGAACAGGCCCGGGCGCGGCTTGCGGCAGGTGCAGTTGTCATCCGGCCCGTGCGGGCACAGGAACACGGCGTCGATCGCGCCGCCCACGGCGGCCAGTTCGCGCCGCATCTTGGTGTGGATGGCGGTCAGCGTGTCCATGTCGAACAGGCCGCGCGCCAGGCCCGACTGGTTGCTGGCCACCACCACTTTCCAGTCGGCCTGCGTCAGCCGCGCAATGGCTTGCAGGCTGCCGGGCAGGGCGATCCATTCGTCGGGATTCTTGACGAACGCATCGCTGTCCTGATTGATGACGCCGTCGCGGTCTAGGATGATCAGTTTCACTGTGCCAGCCTGGAAATGTCGGCCACCTGGTTCATCAGGCCATGCAGCTGGCTCAACAACGCCAGCCGGTTGGCGCGCACGGCCGGGTCTTCGGCCATGACCATGACGTCGGCAAAGAAGGCGTCCACCGGTTCGCGGGCTTGCGCCAGCGTGGACAGGCTGCCGGCAAAGTCGCCGGCGGCCAACTGGGCTTCGGCTTGCGGGCGCAGCGTGGCGACCGTGGCGGCCAAGGCCTTTTCAGCCGGCTCCACCAGCGCGGCGTCGTTCACCGAACCGATCTCGCCTTCAGCCTTTTTCAGCAGGTTGCCGATGCGCTTGTTGGCGGCGGCCAGACTGGCGGCTTCGGGCAGTTGCGCGAATGCGGCGGCGGCGCGCACGCGTTCTGCCACCTGATGCAGCGGCGGCGTCAGCGCAATCACGGCTTCCACCGCGTTGCGGTCGAAGTCGTTGATGAGCTGGTTGCGATAGCGCTCGTAGATGAAGGTGCGCACTTCGGCCAGCGTGTCGGCGGGAATCTTCCCGGCGGGGAAGGTGCCGGCGGCCAGGGTCAACAGGCCGTCGAGCGACAGCGGGCCGTCCTGGCTGACCTTCAGCCAGCCGCCGGCCGCCAGTTGTTCAAACGCGCTGATCAGGCCCAGCGCCGCGCGGCGCAGGCCGAAGGGGTCGCGCTCGCCCGTGGGCGCCAAGCCGATGGCCCAGATGCCGACCATCGTTTCCACGCGCTCGGCGATGAACAGCGTGGCGGCGGTCAGCGTGTCTTGCGTGACGGGGGCATCGTAGCGGTTGCGGTATTGCGTGCGCAGCGCTTGCACGACGCTGTCCGGCTCACCATCGCCGGCTGCGTAGTAAGCGCCCATGATGCCTTGCAGCTCGGGGAATTCGCCCACCATGTTCGAACCCAGGTCGGCCTTGGCCAGCATGGCGGCGCGGTCGGCGGCGGCAACGTCGCCGCCCAGCTGTTCGGCCACGCCGCGCGCGATGGCGCGCACGCGTTCGACGCGTTCAAGCTGGGTGCCCAGCTTGTTGTGATAAACGATGGAACCCAGCTGCTCCACGCGCGATGCCAGCGGCGTCTTGCGATCGGTTTCGAAGAAGAACTGCGCATCCGCCAGGCGCGGACGCACCACGCGCTGGTTGCCTTCGACGATGTTCACCGGGTTGTCCGTGTGCATGTTGCTCACGATCAGGAAGCGGTGCGTCAGGCGGCCGGTGGCCGGGTCGAACAGCGGGAAATACTTCTGGTTCAGCCGCATGGTCAGGATCAGGCATTCCTGCGGCACTTGCAGGAACTGCTCTTCAAACTGGCCCACGTACACGGTGGGGTGTTCGACCAGCGCCGTCACTTCGTCCAGCAGCGCGGCCACTTCCGGGTCATCGCCCAGCGTGGCCGACAGGCGGCCGGCGTGGTCCAGCAACTGACGCTGGATCTCATCGCGGCGGCCTTCGAAGGACGCCACGACGCGGCCTTTTTCCGCCAGCGTGGCGGCGTAGGAATCGGCATCGGCAAACGAGATCGGGCCGGCGGACATGAAGCGGTGGCCCAGCGTGTCGCGGCCGGCCTGCATGCCCAGCGTGGACACGGGCACCACGTCGGCGCCGAACAGGGCGACCAGGCCATGCGCCGGGCGCACGAACTTGACGGTGGTGACGCCGTCGGCCAGCTGATAGCGCATCACCTTGGGAATCGGCAGGCTGTTCAACGCCGTGTCGATGCCTTCCTGCAAACCGGCAGCCAGCGACGAACCGGTGGCGGTGCCGCGGGCAACCAGGTAGTCCTGCTTGCCGTCGGACTCGCGGTCCAGCGTGGACAGGTCAATGTTTTCCAGGCCCTTGGCGGCCAGCTTCTTTTGCAGTGCGGGCGTGGCCTTGCCGTCTTCGGTCAGGCCGATCTTGGCGGGCATCAGCTTTTCGGCATAGGGCTGGTCGGGCGCCTGCGCCAGCACGGCGGACAGATGCACGGCCAGCCGGCGCGGCGTGGAATACGCGGTCACGGCGCAGCCGTCGGCCAACAGGCCGTGGCGTTCCAGCGTGGCGCGCACGCCTTCGGCAAAGGCCTGGCCCAGCTTTTGCAGGGCCTTGGGCGGCAGTTCTTCGGTCAGCAGTTCGACCAGCAGGGGGCGGATGTTCGTCGTCATTTATGCTGCCTCCCCGGCGGCCTGGTTGCGGCGCAGCATGGGAAAGCCCAGTCGTTCGCGGGAATCGAAATAAGCCTGCGCGACGGCGCGCGACAGGTTGCGGATGCGGCCGATGTAGGCGGCGCGCTCGGTCACGCTGATCGCGCCGCGCGCGTCCAGCATGTTGAAGGTGTGCGCGGCTTTCAGCGCGGCCTCGTAGGCCGGCAGCGCCAGGGGCACTTCCATCAGGCGCTTGGCCTCGGCTTCGTAGTCGTTGAAGTGCGCAAACAGCATGTCGGCCGACGAGTGCTCGAAGTTGTAGGTCGACTGCTCGACCTCGTTCTGGTGGAACACGTCGCGGTACAGCACGCGGTTGCCGTTGGCGCCTTCGGTCCAGACCAGGTCGTAGACGCTTTGCACGTCTTGCAGGTACATGGCCAGGCGTTCCAGGCCGTAGGTGATTTCACCGGTGGTGGGGGTGCAATCCAGCCCGCCCACCTGCTGGAAGTATGTGAATTGCGTCACTTCCATGCCGTTCAGCCAGACCTCCCAGCCCAGGCCCCAGGCGCCCAGCGTGGGGTTTTCCCAGTCGTCTTCCACAAAGCGGATGTCGTGTTGGGTGGGGTCGATGCCCAGCGCCTTCAGCGAACCGATGTACAGGTCCAGGATGTCGGGCGGCGCGGGCTTGAGCACCACCTGGTACTGGTAATAGTGCTGGAGACGATTGGGGTTTTCGCCGTAGCGGCCATCCTTGGGGCGGCGCGAGGGCTGCACGTAGGCGGCGCGCCACGGCTCCGGGCCGATCGCGCGCAGGAACGTGGCCGTGTGCGAGGTACCGGCGCCGACTTCCATGTCGTAGGGTTGCAGCAGGGCGCAACCCTGCTTGTCCCAGTATTCCTGGAGCGTAAGGATGATTTGCTGAAAGGTGAGCATAGGATTCTTGGAATTCGACCGCCGGGCAAGGCCTGCCGTGGGCGTGGGAAACCGGGCATTTTAACTGGCCCGGGGCCGTCCCGTTTGGCGGGCGCCGCCGCGCGGTTACATCTATGTCCTGGTGGCATCCCCCGGGCGGGCCAGGTGTGCCCCTGGCGGACGCTTGGGGGCGGCCTCGCTGCGCCTGCAAACCAATGGTCGTATGATTCCGGGTTACGTCCCAAGTCTTATATAAAACCCGGAACCCGATTCCGAGAAATCCCGGAAGGAGCAGTCCTATGTCAGACCTGATCACGGTGGAAGTCACCGACGGCATCCAGATCATCACGATCAACCGCCCCGAAGCCAAGAACGCCATCAACCTGGAAACCGCCCAGGCCATGGCCGCCGCGCTGGACCAGCTGGACAGCCGCGACGACATCCGCATCGGCATCCTGACGGGTGGCGGCGGCACGTTCTCGTCGGGCATGGACTTGAAGGCGTTTGCCAAATCCGGGCAGCGCCCCTACGTTGAAGGCCGTGGTTTTGCCGGCCTGAACGAACGCCCGCCCAAGAAGCCGCTGATCGCCGCCGTGGAAGGCTACGCGCTGGCCGGTGGCTGTGAAATGGCCCTGGCTTCCGACCTGATCGTGGCCGCCAACAACGCCAAATTCGGCCTGCCGGAAGTCAAGCGCGGCCTGGTGGCCGGCGCCGGCGGCATGCTGCGCCTGCCGCGCCGCCTGCCGTACCACATCGCCATGGAAGTGATCTTGACGGGCGAAATGCTGACGGCTGAACGCGCTTACTCGTTCGGCCTGGTCAACCGCCTGACCGAGCCGGGCGGCGCATTGGCCGGCGCGCTGGAACTGGCGCGCGCCATTGTTGAAAACGGCCCGCTGGCCGTGCAGACCGCCAAGAGCATCGTGTCGCAGGCCGTTGATTGGGAACAGGACGGCATGTTCGACCGCCAACGCCCGTTGATCGCCCATATCTTTTCGTCGGCCGACGCCAAGGAAGGCGCGACCGCTTTCGCTGAAAAGCGCAAGCCGGTCTGGCAAGGCAAGTAATGAGTATCTCCGGCCGCCTTTCAAGGCGGCCGGGCAACAATAACGATCTGTGCTCCCTTGTGGTTAGCTTCACCCGCCAGCCGCGTTTTCAATATCCAGTTTTCCATCTAGACCCGCAAATCGCCATGTCCGTCATCATTAAAGAAGAAGACTTCATCCAGTCGATAGCCGATGGCATTCAGTTCATCAGCTACTACCATCCCGTCGACTACATCCGCCATCTGGCGCGCGCGTACGAGCGCGAGGAAAGCCCCGCCGCGCGTGACGCGATGGCGCAGATCCTGACCAACTCGCGCATGTGCGCCGAAGGCAAGCGTCCGCTGTGCCAGGACACCGGCATCGTCAACGTCTTCCTGAAGATCGGCATGAGCGTGCGCTTTGACACCAAGCGCACCTTGCAGGAACTGTGTGACGAAGGCGTGCGCCGTGGCTACCTGAACCCGGACAATCCGCTGCGCGCCTCCGTGCTGGACGACCCGCTGTTCGCCCGCAAGAACACGCGCGACAACACGCCCTGTATCCTGCACGTCGAACTGGTCCAGGGCGACAAGGTCGACGTGCAGATCGCTTCCAAGGGCGGCGGTTCTGAAAACAAATCCAAGTTCGCCATGCTGAATCCCAGCGACTCGCTGGTGGACTGGGTGCTGAAAACCGTCCCGACGATGGGCGCCGGCTGGTGCCCGCCGGGCATGCTGGGCATCGGCGTTGGCGGCACCGCTGAAAAGGCCATGCTGATGGCCAAGCAGTCGTTGATGGAAGACATCGACATGTACGAACTGCTGGCCCGTGGCCCGCAGAACAAGCTGGAAGAACTGCGTATCGAGCTGTACGAAAAGGTCAACGCGCTGGGTATCGGCGCGCAGGGCCTGGGCGGCCTGACGACCGTGCTGGACGTCAAGATCAGCACCTTCCCCACGCACGCCGCGTCCAAGCCGGTTGCCATGATCCCGAACTGCGCCGCCACGCGTCACGCGCACTTTGAACTGGACGGCACGGGCCCCGCGCGCCTGGACCCGCCGTCGCTGTCCGAATGGCCCGAAGTGCATTGGGCGCCGGACTACAACAAGTCCAAGCAAGTCGACCTGAACACGCTGACCAAGGAAGAAGTGGCCAGCTGGAAGCCGGGTCAGACGCTGCTGCTGTCGGGCAAGATGCTGACCGGCCGCGACGCCGCGCACAAGCGCATCCAGGACATGCTGGCCAAGGGCGAGCCGCTGCCGGTGGACTTCACCAACCGCGTGATCTATTACGTGGGCCCGGTGGATCCGGTGGGCGATGAAGTGGTCGGCCCCGCCGGTCCCACCACCGCCACGCGCATGGACAAGTTCACCGACATGATGCTTGAGAAGACGGGCCTGATCTCGATGATCGGCAAGTCCGAACGTGGCCCGGTCGCCATCGAAGCCATCAAGAAGCACGGCTCGGCCTACCTGATGGCCGTGGGTGGCGCGGCCTACCTGGTGTCCAAGGCCATTCGCGGCGCCAAGGTGCTGGGCTTTGCCGACCTGGGCATGGAAGCCATCTACGAATTCGACGTGAAGGACATGCCGGTGACCGTGGCGGTGGACGCCAAGGGCACGTCGGTCCACACGACGGGTCCGAAGGAATGGCAGGCCAAGATCGGGAAGATCCCGGTTGCCGTGGCGTAATCCACGCAGCGTTGCGCGCTGACATAAAAACGGCCGCTGAGAAATCAGCGGCCGTTTTTTTGACGCGGTTTGGCATGGCCCCTAGGCGCCGCGCGTGCCCTTCGTGAACGCTGCTATCGCGTCCGAAGATTTTCCCAGCACCTCGCGCAGCACTTCCTCCGTGTGTTCGCCCAGCAGCGGTGGCGCGCGCCGATACACCACCGGCGACCCCGAAAAGCGCAATGGGCTTGCCGTCACCGGCGCCACGCCGCCCAAGGGATGCGGCATGTCCCGACGCAACTGCCGGGCCTGCGCCTGCGGGTGCGCAAAGGCCTGCGCAATATTATTGATCGGGCCGCATGGCACGCCCACCGCTTCCAGTTTGGCAATCCAGTCGTCGCGGCGGCCTTCCTGCATGATCGCCGTCAGGATGCCGATCAGTGTTTCGCGGTTCGTCACGCGCAACCGGTTTGTGGCAAAGCGCGGGTCGTCGCCCAATTCCGGCACGCCGATGGCGCGGCAGTACGCGCGGTACTGCGATTCATTGCCCGTGGCCACGATCAGGTGGCCGTCGCTGGCGGCGAACACCTGATACGGCACCACGTTCTGGTGGGCGTTGCCCGCGCGGGTGGGGGCCACGCCAGAGTTGAAGTAGTTGGAATTCTGGTTTGCCAACAATGCCACGTGGCTGTCCAACAGGGCGATGTCCAGATGCTGCCCCAAGCCGCTGCGATGCCGTTCCTGCAAGGCCGCCAGAATCGCCACCGTGGCGTACATGCCGGTGACGATGTCTGTCACCGCCACGCCCGCCTTCTGCGGGCCGCCGCCGGGCAAGTCGTCGCGTTCGCCGGTGATGCTCATCAGCCCGCCCATGCCTTGGATCATGAAGTCGTAGCCGGGGCGCTGTGCAAAGGGTCCGTCCTGTCCAAAACCCGTGACCGAGCAGTAGATCAGGCGCGGGTTGACGGCCTTCAGGCTGTCGTAGTCCAGCCCGTATTTGGCCAGGCCGCCCACCTTGAAGTTTTCGACCAGGATGTCGCTGACAGCGGCCAGCTCGCGGATCAGTGCCGCGCCTTCGGGCGTGGCCATGTCCGCTTCCACCGAACGCTTGTTGCGGTTGGCGCTGAGGTAATAGGCGGACTCGCTGGTGTCCTGGCCGTCGCCATCCTTCAAGTACGGCGGCCCCCAGGCGCGTGTGTCGTCGCCCACGCGCGGGCGTTCGATCTTGATGACGTCGGCGCCCAGGTCGGCCAGGTTCTGCGTGCACCAGGGGCCGGCCAGGATGCGCGACAGGTCCAGCACGCGGATGCCGTCCAGCGCGGGCGCGCGCGTCATGATTGCACCGTCGCGGTACCGTGGCTCATCACCACGACGTTGCGTTCGCGCGAGCGCGCCAGGAACTGGATCTGCCCGTCCGGCAGCCGCCAGATGTCGCATTGCAGCGTTTCACCGGGATACACCGGCGCCGAGAAGCGCGTGTTCAGGCTGGTCAGCCGCGAGGCGTCGTAGTCGCAGCAGCTTTTCACGATCGCGTGCGCCACCACGCCATACGAGCACAGCCCATGCAGGATGGGGCGCGGATACCCGGCCTGGCGCGCGACCTCGGGGTCGACATGCAGCGGATTGGGGTCGGCGTTCAAGCGATACAACAGTGCGGCATTGGGGGCGATGCGCATTTCGCAGCGCAGGGTCGGGTCGCCCTGCGGCGCGGCGGGCAGGGGCTCGGGGCTGGCATCGCCCTGGCCAAAGCCGCCGTCGCCCCGGCAGAAGGTGCTTTGCCGCAAGGTGGCCAGGCAGGCGCCGTCCTCGCCGTGCAGCGTGCGTTCGGTGATGACGATGGCGCCTTTGTCCGCGCCCTTGTCGATCACATGCGTGTTGCGGCTGCGGCTGCTGACCTGGCCCGCCGGCGGCAGCGGCGCGTGCACGGTCAGGCGTTGTTCGCCGTGCACCACCTTGACCCAGTCGATGCTGCTGCGCGCATCGCGCACCCAGAAGCCCGGGTACGCCAGCACGACGCCCATCGTGGGAAATGCTTGCAGGTCTTCTTCGTACACGTAGCGCAGCTGGCGGGTGTCCTCGGGGTCCTGGCCCAAGCCGATGCCCAGCGCGTACAGCATGGTGTCTTTGTGGTCGTAGCGCTGACGGACCTCGTCAAAGCGCCAGTTCTTTACGGTCGCGTAATCCAGCGGCATGGCGGTCTCAGATGGGGTCCCAGTCGATCACGTCGGGCGAACGCTCCAACGCGTAGAAGTGCTTGCGCATGGCAGGCACGGCGATGTCGGCGATGCGTTCGGGCGTCCAGCCTTCGCTGTGGTGCACCGTGCGAAGCGGGCGCGGCTGGCTGATCAACATGATTTCGTTGGCGCGCACCGCGAAGATCTGCGCGGTGATTTCGCTAGCCGCGTCGCAGGCCAGAAACACGGCCATCGGCGCGACCTTGCCCGCTTCCATCTTCTTCAATTTTTCGACGCGCGCTTTCTCTTCGTCGGTTTCCGCCGGAATGGAACTGGTCATGCGGCTCCAGGCAAAGGGCGCAATGCAGTTCGAACGCACGTTGTAGCGCGCCATGTCCAGCGCGATGGATTTGGACAGCGCCACGATGCCCAGCTTCGCGGCCGCGTAGTTGGCCTGGCCGAAGTTGCCGATCAGGCCCGAGGTGGATGTCATGTGCACGAACGCGCCCGATTCCTGCTCGCGGAAATACGGCGCGGCCGCGCGGCTCATGAAGAACGAACCGTTCAGGTGCACGTCGATCACCTGGCGCCATTCTTCTTCGCTCATCTTGTGGAAAACCCGGTCGCGCAGATTGCCCGCGTTGTTGACGACGGCGTCAATGCGTCCGAACGCGTCGATGGCCGTCTGAACGACGCGGCTGGCGCTGTCGTACGCCGCGACGCTGTCGGTGTTGGCCACCGCCTGTCCGCCGGCCGCCGTGATTTCGCGCACGACTGCTTGTGCGGGGCCTTCGCCGCCGCCTTCGCCGGTCAGCGACACGCCGATGTCGTTCACCACCACCTTGGCGCCCGCCTCGGCCATCGCCAGCGCAATGCTGCGCCCGATGCCTCCGCCCGCGCCGGTGACGACCACTACCTTTCCGGAAACGATGCCGCTCATTGCCCTGACTCCTTTGCTGCGGCGCACGCGCCGTCGATGGAAAACAGTTCCGCATCAACCGGTCTGGTTCATGGGAATGCCCCATGGTAGATTCGTGGCGGCATTCGAAGAATTCAAAATTAGAAATGCCCCCCTTCTGCGTGGTGGAACATGAGACATGATCTGACGGACCTGCGTTTGTTCTTGAACGTGGGCGAAACCCTCAACCTGACCCGGGCCGCGGAACGCACGTTCCTGTCCTTGCCGGCGGCAAGCGCCCGGGTCAAGCACATGGAAGAAGCCTTCAAGGCGCGCCTGTTGGTGCGGCTGGCCACGGGCGTGGCGCTGACGCCGGCGGGCGAGGTGCTGCTCAAGCACGCTAATGCCGTCTTTCGACAGCTGGAATGCCTGAACGCCGATCTGCAACCCTATGCCAGCGGCCTGAAAGGGCGCTTGCGCCTGCTGGCCAACACCACGGCCACCAATTCGTTCCTGGCCGATGCCTTGTCCACGTTCCTGGCGGAAAACCCTGACGTGGACGTCGAGCTCGAAGAGAAAATTTCTGGCGACATTGTCATCGCCATCCGCGCGGGCGCGGGTGACCTGGGGCTGGTGGCCGGCAATATCGACGTGGAAGGCCTGGATGTCACGCCCTTGTTTCGCGACGAGCTCACCGTGGTGACGTCGCTGGACCATCCGCTGGCCGCCTCCAAGTCCGCGCACTTCGCGGACCTGGTCGACGCCTACCAGTTCGTGGGCATCCACCCCGACAGCGCCATCCAGACCTTTCTGGAAGACATTGCCAGCGGCCTGGGCAAGCGCCTGTGCCAGCGCGTGCACGTGGGCAGCTTCGAAGCGGTGTGCCGCATGGTCGAGGCGGGCGCGGGCATTGCCGTGGTGCCACGCGCCTGCGCCGCGCGCTACAGCCGCCCCGATGCGCTGCACGTGCTGAAGCTGGAAGACGCCTGGGCGCTGCGCGACCGCTTGCTGTGCCGCCAGCGCGGCCGCGACCTGCCCAGCTTTGCCGAGTGCTTCATCGAACACGTGCAACGCGCGGCGCGCGGCCAGTCGGCGTAAGCCGGCCCTCGTGCGTATGTCGTAGGCGCGACGGGACGTAGGGAAATTCCTGTCCGATGATCGAACATTGAAGCGGGTACGAAAGAGGGGCTTTTGAAAATGTGTAGCGGCGAATCCGGGCTCTCGGAAAATAATAAAAAAGCGTGAGGCGACCCACGCGAAGAAAAAGAGCGGCGGGCGGCAGCATCCAACGCCTGATCGCGAACAACACCGAGACCCAGGAGACCGCAGTGATTGATCCTCAACGCCGCCGCGTCATCGCGGGGCTGGGCGCCGCGTGCGCCTCGGCCGTGCTGCCCACTTTGTTTTCATCGCCCGCACGCGCCGCCACGTGGCCCGGCCATGCCGTGACCTTCATCGTGCCGTTTCCGGCGGGCGGGCCGGTGGATACCACCGCGCGCTTC
This sequence comes from Achromobacter sp. RT286_PF, assembly GCF_059760425.1. Lineage (NCBI taxonomy): Bacteria > Pseudomonadati > Pseudomonadota > Betaproteobacteria > Burkholderiales > Alcaligenaceae > Achromobacter > Achromobacter sp. RT286_PF. The sequence continues at coordinate 29,906 of NZ_JCBAMR010000027.1, read as the reverse complement.
ACCACGCAGCCGCTGGGGCAGATGTGGTCGGTGCCCACCGTGGTGGACAACAAGTCGGGGGCGGGCGGCATCGTCGGCGCGCAGTTCGCGGCCAAGGCCGAGCCCGATGGCTACAACTTCTTTTTCGCATCCATCCATCACGCGGTGCTGCCCAGCCTGCGCAACAACCTGACGTACGACATCACCACCGATTTCGTGCCGGTCGGGATGGCCGCGGTGTTTCCCATCGTGCTGGTGGTGAACGCATCGCTGCCGGTGAACTCCGTCAGCGAATTGATCGCCTACGCCAAGAAGAACCCGGGCAAGCTGTCGTTCGGGTCGTCCGGCACGGGCGGCGGCACGCACCTGGCGGGAGAATTGTTCAATGCCATGGCCGGCATCCGCATCCAGCACGTGCCCTATCGCGGCAGCGCGCCGGCCATGCAGGATTTGCTGGGCGGACAGGTGCAGGTGATGTTCGCCGATGGCCCGTCCGCCGTGCCGCACCTGAAGGGCGGCAAGGTCCGCGCGCTGGGCGTGGGCAACCCCACGCGTTCCAGCATGCTGCCCGACGTACCCACCATCGCCGAGTCGGGCCTGCCCGGCTACGAGGCCTATTCCTGGAGCGGCGTGATGGCGCCCAAGGGCACGCCGCCCGACATCGTCAAGCGCATCAATGCCGACATGGTCAAGGTGCTGTCCGACCCGGCCACGGCCAAGAGCTTGATCGCGGCGGGCGCCGAGCCCAAGCCCGGCACGCCCGAACAGTTCGGCGCGTTCGTGCGCGACGAGATCGTGAAATGGCGCGACCTGATCAAGACGGCGAATATCAAGCTGGAATAAGGCAGATGAGATAGAGCAGATGAGATAGAGCAGATGAAATAAGGCAGACCGCATCGGGCAGATTGATGAATCCGGATAGGGGCTTCGGATTGCGCTGCCGCATTTCAGATTTGTTCTATATCTGTTTGGCGTGGGGTCGGCTAGGCTCCCGGCAGGAAATCCTTACGGACTCTGCCATGCCCAGCCAGTCGACGTTCCGTTTCACCTTTGAGCCTGTGAAGGCAAGTGCGATCGGCGCTGCCTTCGACGTTGTCGAGTTCACGCTGGACGAAGCGCTGTCGGAAACGTATCGCTTGACGCTGTGGCTATCCAGCACGGCATCCGACATGGATATCGGCGCCATGCTGGACGAAGCGGCCTTGTTCACCATCTGGCATGGTGCGCAAGCCGCGCGCCACGTACACGGCATCGTCACTGAATTTGAACAAGCCGCTACCGGCTTTCGCCGTACCCGCTATCGGGCAGTGGTCGAACCGTCTTTGGCGCGTGCCGCCCTATGTTCCGATTGGCGCATCTATCAGCACCTGTCCGTGCCCGAGATCATGGCCGACGTGATCAAGCGCCAGGGCATCACCGACTACGAACAGTTCAGCACCCACGAACACCTGCCGCGCGAGTATTGCGTGCAGGCAGGTGACACGGACCTGGCTTTCCTGGACAGGCTTGCCGCCGAGGAAGGCTATTTCTATTACTACGCGCATTCCGACGGCGGGCATCGTCTGATCCACGGTGACCGCATCACCCTCAACGACGACATCCCGGGTGATCCGGTCATCTACCACCCCACCCGCGGCGGCGACCCGCCCGCGCCCGGCTTGCAGCGCTTTAGCTATACCGAGCGCGTACGTACCGCCATCCAGACACAACGCGACTACACCTATACGCACCCCCGGTACGAGCAGGAACACAGCGCTGTCGCCGTGGATCAGGCGCATCAGGACACCCGCTACGAGCGTTACGACTATCCCGGGCGATACAAGCGTGATGAGGCGGGCAAGCCCTTTACCCGGACCCGCCTGCTGGGCCGGCGTAACGACGCTTGCAGCGCGTCAGTCGAAGGCGATGACCCGCGCCTTGTTCCCGGCCTGGCCTTTTTGTTGCAGGGCCACGCGCGCAACGAGTGGAACCGCAAGTGGCGCCCGGTACGTATGCACCACCATGGGGTTCAGCATGTCAGCCAGGAGCAAGACGGCGCGGACGCCCGGTCAGGCACGCACTACGGCTACACGGCTGAACTTGTGCCCGATAAAACAGACTGGAAGCCGTCGCCCCGCGGCAGACCGTGCATCGATGGCCCGCAAACGGCCACCGTTGTCGGCCCGCCCAACGAAGAAATCTTCTGCGACGAGTTTGGCAGGATAAAAGTGCAATTTCCCTGGGACCGCCTCGGCCGCAACAACGAACACAGCTCGTGCTGGATACGCGTGGCGCAGGATTGGGCGGGCGCGCAGTGGGGGCATATGGCGGTCCCGCGTATCGGTCAAGAGGTCGTCGTGAATTTCTTGAACGGTGATTGCGACCAGCCAATTGCCATGGGGCGGCTATTCCGCGCGACCAACCTGCCGCCTTACGCGCTGCCCCGGCACAACACGATTGCCACCATCAAATCCAAAGAGCACAAAGGGCACCGCGCGAACGAACTGCGGCTGGACGACACCTTGGCGCAGATCAGCGCGGCGCTGATGAGCGACCATGCCGCCTCCGAACTGCATCTGGGTTATTTAACGCAGCCCCGGCCCGACGGCGGGGCGCCCCGTGGTGAAGGGTTTGAGCTGCGCACGGACGGACAGGGCGCGGTGCGCGCCGCAAAGGGGATATTGCTGACCACAGACGGACAGGCACACGCCAAGGGCGGACAGCTATCCCGTAGCGAACTGGTTCAGAGCTTGGAAAGCGCGCTGGAATTGGCCCGTAACCTGGGCGAATACGCCGCCCGCCACGAGGCGCTGACGCTTGACCCCACGCGCCAACAGCAGCTGACGGACAACGTGCGGGACCTTGGGCATGGCGCCAACGACGAAGCCGGGGGCAGCAACGGCGGCCAACCCGTTATTGGGTTGAGCAGCCCGGCGGGCATTGCCGTGGGGACGCCGGCGTCAATCACCCTGGCGGCGGGCGGCAACGCGGATACCGTCGCGCAGAAGAACCTGCACCTGACGGCGGGGCAATCCGTCGTTGTGAACGCGGGGCAGGGAATCAGCCTCTTCACACAAGGCGGGGATATGCGGCACATCGCTCACCAAGGCCAGATGCTGTTGCAGGCGCAACATGGCAGCGTGCGCGTGCAGGCCGAAAAAAGCGTTGAAATTTCCTCGGCCGACGCGCATGTCCTGGCGGTCGCCGACAAGCACATCACGCTGTTGTGCGGCGGGGCCTACATCAAGATGCAGGATGGCGCGATTGAGCTCGGCTGCCCCGGCGCGTTCACGGTCAAGGCGGCCAGCCACCAGATGTTGGGGGCGGCTAGCTTGGCAGCGGAACTCCCCCGGTTTGACCTTGGCCAGACCCAACGAAAATTCATCGTGACTCTGCCGGACGGTGTGCGCCCGGTGGCCCACCGCCGCTACACGATCACATTGAACAATGGCGAAACCGTCCAAGGCATCACCGACTCGCAAGGCGCGACGCAGTTGGTGCAAAGCGACGCAGTGCACATCGCGACGCTGACTGTGCACGACGCCGATTGACGCGGCCAGGGGGCGGGCCGTGATGCGATTGGCCGGGCTGCCAACGGGCCAATTCACTTCGACCAAGGAGGTTCCATGGCAACACATTCCGTCCCATTGACGGGCCAGCCCGAGGCGCTACTGTTGCCCGGCGCGCGCCCTGCGATCGTCCGGGTACAACAGGCAAAGCCCTGCGTGGTGATTCTGATTCACGGGGTGAATGATCTGGCCGGCGTGTATGACGACCTGGAAACCGGCATCTGCGTGGGCTTGAATGAGCGCCTGGATCATTTGAAGGCCGCGGACGGCAGCAGAAGCTGCGCCGCCCTGAACCCCGCCAGTTACCGATTGCCCGCCGAGGATCAGGGCGCGGCGCCCAATCCTGACGCCGTCTACTATCGCCGCCGAGCATCCGCCGGCAAGTTCGGCGGCGCGTCGCGCAGTGTCGTTATCCCGTTCTATTGGGGCTTTCGCGAAGAAGAGCAATACATCGACAAGAAGACCGAGCACGGAGAATGGCTGGACCGCTACCACAACAGGCTCGACAAAGACGGCATCAAGCAGGGCGGGATGTTCGCGAACGCCACGACCTCCATCCCGGATATGTGGGGTGAGGGCTTCTCCGGCAAGCTGATGGGCCTGCTGCCGATCAACCCCTTGTTTGGGTCGCCCGACCACCCACTGGTCATGGCGCCCAGCCGCAAGTACATGCTGCTGGCGGCCAGGCGCCTGGCCATGCTGGTGAATATGATTCGCGCCTATCGCCATCCTGGCGGCAAGACCACCGGCGAAAACGACACAATCAACGTGGTCGGGCACAGCCAGGGCACGCTGATCACCCTGCTGGCCAACGCCTTGCTCAAGGACGAAGGCAAACGCGCCGTGGATGCGGTCATCATGATGAACCCGCCATACAGCCTGCTGGAGTCCCGCTTCGAGCGCATGGAGATGTCCGAAGCGCAGCAGACCACCAAGGCGCGCGTGACAACGCTTGCGAATATCGTTGGCTTCATCGGCGCAAATCCCAACCCGGTGCCCACCTTCGCTCAGATGGCCGACCCCTCAAGCCCTTCCTGCATCGGTGGATTGCGTTGGGATGGCTTGCAATGCCAGACCACGCTGGAGGGCAAAGACGTTGCCTTTTCCGAGCGTGACAATCGCGGCCGCGTGTTCCTCTACTTCTCTCCCGAGGACAAAACCGTCGGCATGCGCAATGTGCAGGGTATCGGCTGGCAAGGCATTGCCGACACCTTGACTTACCAGGCCATGCCTGCGCACAAGCCAAGGACGATGGTGGATTTCGTGCCCACGATGGTGGGCAACATGGCGAAGCAGTGGGTGGGTGATATTTACGGCCCCGGATTGTCCGCACTGGGTAGCCATTTTCATCAACGCGTATTCACCATGCGAGCGCGGGACGGCGAGAGCCAACCCATTGGTTTGCCGCCAACGCAGGACTACGTCTTGCGCCGACAGCATGAAAGCACCTGGGAGGGTTCGGGCATGGGCCTGCCGCAGCGATGGGCGGCCAACGCCGACTTCGCGCCTGGCCAGTCGGTGCCCATCAATGCGCCAGCCCTGCCGCAGCCGTTTCTGGCGGACTTCAGGTCGGGCGGCGTGGTAATGGCCGAGCAGGCATCGGCGGGTATTGCACCGGTACACGCGCCGGATGATCCGATTGATGCATCGATTGCCATTACGAACAAGGGAATACGTGTGGCGGGTACTCGCGTGGTGACCTTACCGGAAGGCGCCGGACCGGTCCCGCAAACCTATAGCTCCCGCAGTGGGGGCATGGCATATGCGCCATTGCTTGAAGCAGAACTCACGGGTTTGAACGACCCGTTGCGTAACCCGTACAGCGCGCCGGAGAACAACGAATGGGCAGCGGACTGGCACCGGATCACCCTGGTCGAGCATGTGGGCGGGCGTCGCTTTAACGTGACATATCAGGAAAGCCCGAACGAGGCGCGTCGGCGAAGAATGGACGCGGGGGTGGACGAGCAAAGCCCGATCTCCTTTCATTCATCAATTCCCGCGAATTCGATGCATAGCCAACGCGCGATGGCGTACGACCTGGCGATAGGGCAGGCACGCAGTATTGATGATGAGCCGTTCTATGCGTATTTGTGTCGGGTGGCGGATTGGAGGATGGCTTGGAAAATGACGGAAGAAGGCGCGCGTGGAGAAGTTGGGGGCAAGGACAACAAGCCAGATGGCGTTACACAGGCGTTCTATGACAGCGAGCCTGAGGCAGTTCGCAATCTGATAGACGCGACAGATCTTTACAAGAGTGGGGCGCTCACGGTTTACGACCGGGATGGGAAAGTGCAGATTCCGGGCGGCGGAATCTTGCCCCAAAGCATTGCCGACGCAAACATTCCGACACTTGTTGTGTCTCAGACTTTAAGAGATCGCGAAAAGGGCGGGCGGCGAGCTTCTCAAAAGGGATTTCCGTAATGAGGGCCTTCCGCACTTTCGTTGTGTTGGTTTTGGTTCCGGCAATGCAAATGCCGGGATTCGCTCATGCCGATGAATCAATTGAGGCCAGACTCGACGTTGAAGTCGCATGTCGGTTACAGCCAGTGCCCGAGGTATGGACTGGCGTTGATCCTATTTCTCCATCACCTGGGCCTGTCATGCCAAATTCTTCCGCGCCACCCACGTCAACGCGTATTGAAACGTTGGAGATCGTCAAGGTAGGGCTCAGTTTAGACGTGTACCGCCAAGGGCAAGTGTGGGCGCAAATTCAGCAGCAAGATAAGACGCAGTCTAGTGCTCTGCATGCAGCAACAATACTGCCTTCGAATCCTGATAATTATCCGACTATCGCCGAGGATAAAGACATGGCATGGATTCAGCGCAAGGGGAATGCGATGGAGTTGGCCCTCCTCGGCTTCCCGGAACGTTGGCCCGTTCCCACGCTGACAGTGGTGCGCGACTACGAGCCTACGCTGGATCGGCTGAGGTTCTCGCCGAAGAAAACTACCGTAACCTTGCATGAGATGGTCGAACGCGCCTGGAGCATAGGCGGATTGCATTGGCATCGGCGCAAGCCATTAAGACCCGGTGTGATCTGCAACAGTACGCCGGAGGAGTTTGTCGATTACGTGTTCAGGGTCTTCGAACAGAATCCCGATATGCCGGCGCTCCTGGTCTACGCGTTGGACGGCTATGCGATGCATTACGCCCTGGGCACTCGAGACGACAAGCCCATCGGCCTATCCTCAGGCCCCCGCCAACCGGGCGAGCTCACAGACGCCGTCACGGCCATCGTCTTTGCCCGCCCCGAGCGTCTGGACTGGTTGCGTGGCTTTGCCAAATACACCAAACCGCACAAGAACGACATCGACCCCGCCTTCACCGGCTGGCGCCGCAACCCGCCATACTCCTTTCAACCCAGCCCCTGGTTCCCTCAACCCATCACCGAGCGCGGCTTCCAGCAATGGGACCGCCTGACACCGTTGGCCCGGTTGCACCGTCCGGTCGAAGTCTCGCTGCAATCCGACGGCATTCCCCTGAAAGGCGACGCACGTCATGCGGCAATGGCAAACGCCTGGACACAGGCCGTGACGCCTCTGGCTCACGCGCCCGCCCGCGTGTTCTACGACGCAGGCTTGAACCGTTCCGCCCTGGCCGATCTGCTTCCCGCTTTGCAGATGGCCGACAGCTCGCTCGACCTGCTGGCTTCTGACCAAAGCTACGACCTGACGCAACGCCTGGGCGACACGGGCGCCGCGTCTCCCTTTGTTGGAATTGCGCTAGCCACCATGGCCAGCTATCTGAACGCCGACACCAGCGCCATCGTCCCGCTGCGCCGTGACGACCGGGTAACGGTGATCACCATCAGTTCACCGACGCCGGGCCAGAAGCCGGCGAACGATCCCTTTGGCGTGAAGCTGCGCCCGCAAACCCGTACCTTGAGCGAAGCGCCGTCACCGGAGTTTCTGCAACGGTTTGCGGAACTGACGCAAGAAAGCGCGCGTAACGCCCCGCCACCCGCTCGGTACGTGGACCCGGAGAAAATCGCGGCCGAGCAGCGCTTGCTGGATCAGTTCATCGCTGGCGGGCCGAGCATGGATTTGTTGGGGGAGTCGGAGAAGTGACGCCGCCGCTACACGCTAGCCCGCTACCGCCACCAACGCCGCGCGCGCGCTGAGATATTCGGCTTCCAGCTGATCCACCAGCGTCGCGATGGACAGAATTTCTTGCGCCGACCCTACCCCCTGGCCGGCGCTCCAGACATCCTTCCACGCCTTGGGCCGCGAGTTCTTGTCCATGTTGGCGGGCGGCGCTTCGCCGTTCTTCGCCAACGCCACCGGGTCCAGGCCCGCCGCCAGAATGCTGGCCGACAGGTAGTTCGCAGGCACGCCAGAAAAGTAAGGCGTGTACGTCACGTCGGCTGCTTGCGCTTGCAGCACCATCTCGCGGTAGGCGTCGTTTGCCAGCGATTCCTGCGTGGCGATGAAGCGCGTGCCCATGTAGGCGAAGTCGCAGCCCAGCACCTGCGCGGCCAGCACGTCCTTGCCATGGCTGATACAGCCCGATAGCGCCAAAGGGCCGTCGTAGAACGCACGGATTTCGTTGACCAGCGCAATCGGATTGACCTGGCCGGCGTGGCCGCCCGCGCCCGCCGCTACCAGGATCAGGCCGTCCACGCCCGCCTCCAACGCGCGCTTGGCATGCCGCACGTTGGTGACGTCGTGATAGACCAGCCCGCCGTAAGGGTGCACCGCCCGCACCACCGCTTCGGGCGCGTGCAGCGACGTGATGATGAGTGGCACGCGGCGTTCGGCGCAGATGGCCAGGTCGCCCTGCCAGCGCGGGTTGCTGGGGTGGATGATCAGGTTCACGCCGTAGGGCGCCAACTTGGCGTGCGGATGGGCGCGGCGTTTGGCGGCCAGCCCGTCTTCAATGCGCGTGATCCAGTCTTGCAACTGTTCTTGCGGACGAGCGTTCAGGGAGGGAAAGGTGCCGATGATGCCGGCCGCGCATTGCGCCACGACCAGCTCGGGCCCAGAGACCAGAAACATGGGGGCGCCGATGATCGGCAGGCGGGTCTGGGCGCGTAGCGCAAGCGGGGCGGGCATCAGTGGGCTCCGGTAAGGGTCAGTTGGCCTGGATGTTGGCGCTTTGGATAACGTCCGACCACAAGGCGTACTCGCGGTCGATGCGGGATTGCAGGGCGGCGGAGTCGCCCGCATTGATGGTGTAGCCGCCTTCGGTCATGGCTTTGCGGAACGCGGGGTCTTTGGACACGTCTTGCAGCGCGCGGGTCAGGCGGGCCGAAACGGCGTCGGGCAACTTCTTGGGGCCGACCAGCGCGTACCAGCCCACCACCTCGTAGTCCTTCATGCCGGCTTCCATCATGGTGGGCACGTCGGGTAGTTCGGGGTTACGGGTCTTGGACGTGACGGCCAGCGCGCGGGCCTTGCCGCTTTTGATGAATGGGATTGCGGTGCTGGTGATGTCGAACATGAAGGTCACCTTGCCGCTGATTACGTCCATCATAGCGGGCGAGTTGCCGCGATACGGCACGTGCAGCATCGACGCATCGGCCTGCTTTTTAAGCAGTTCGGCCGACAAGTGGTTCGACGCGCCGATGCCGGCGGATCCGAACGACACGGCATCGGGGTGCGAGCGCGCGTAGCTGACCAGCTCGCCCACGTTCTTGGCGGGAATCTGCGGGCCGATCAGCAGCACGTTGGCGTAATCGACCACCAGCCCGATCAACGAGAAGTCGTGGCGCGGATCGAACAGCGTGCTGCGCTGGACCAGCGGCGACATGGTCAGCGTGGGGCTGGCGGCAAAGCCCAGCAGGTAGCCGTCGGGCGTGGCCTTGGCGGTGGCGTCAGAGGCGATCATGCCGCTGGCGCCCGCGCGGTTTTCCACGACGACCGTCTGGCCCAGCTTGTCGCCCAGGTATTTGGCGAAGACGCGGGCTGTCGTGTCCACCGGGCCGCCGGGCGCGTAGCCCACCAGCAGGCGGATGGGGCGGTCGGGGTACGTCTGCGCGCCGGCGCTGGACGCCATGGCGAAGGCGGCCGTGGCGGCGGCCACGGCAAAAAGGGTCTTGAGTTTCACGCTGTTGTCTCCTTGTGTATAGGTGGCCGGTCGTGGAGCGGAACAGCGGGTCCGCGCCTACGCCAGCCTTTCTTTCAGCGGTTGCTTGAGGATCTTGCCGCTGACGGTCGTGGGAATCGTGTCGATGGAAATGATGCGCGCAGGCCGCTTGTACGGCGCCAGCTGGGCGCGCAGGTGCAACATCAAGAGGTCGGTGTCGACGCGTGCGCCCGGTAGCGGTTCGACGAACGCGATCACTTCTTCGTTCTGGTCGGCCGTGTTGCGACCGACCACGGCGGACAGGCGCACGCCCGGAAACGCGTTGATCACCGATTCCACTTCGATGGGGTAGACGTTGAAGCCCGAGCGGATGATCAAGTCCTTGGAGCGGCCGGCGATGAACAACGCGCCGCTGTCGTCCACATAACCGATGTCGCCGGTGTTGAGCCAGCCGCCGGGCAGCAGCGCTTGCTCGGTCTGTTCGGGATTGCGGTAGTAGCCCAGCATGACGCCGGGGCCTCGGATCAGGATGTCGCCACGTTGGCCGGGTTTCGGCGCGCCCGCGTCGGGGCTGCCCAGGCGCATTTCCACGCCGTCTACCGCGTAGCCGGCCGAGCAGTCATCGCGCGGCTCATCGATGCGCGTGATGAACATGGAGCCCGCGTATTCGGTGATGCCGTAGCCGTGATGCATCGCCACGCCAAAGTAGCGCTCGGCGTCGCGTTTCAATGTGGGGTCCAGCGCCGCGCCGCCGGTGTACAGATAGCGCAGGGCAGGGGCGCGCAGCTCGGCGCGCGGTGGGGCCACGGCCATCATGCGGCTGAACATGGTGGGCACGCCTTGCATGATGCTGACGCCGGGATGCGCCAGCGCCTTGAAGGCGTCGTCGGCGTCGAAGCGGCTGCGCAGCACCAGGCTGGCGCCCGCGTGCACCGTGGCCATCAGCACCGTGGCGATGCCGAAGATGTGCGACATGGGCAACGCCGCGTAGCCGATGTCGTGCGGTGTCAAGCGCCGCGACGCTGCTGACACGCGCGCAAAATGCAGCAGGCCGCGATGTGGCACCAGCACGCCCTTGGGCGCGCCCGTGGTGCCCGACGTATAGATGACGGTGGCCACTTCCGAGGCCAGCGCATCGGTTTCAGCAGCGGTGGGCGTGGCGGCGCGCGCGGCCTGCACGCCCGGCCCCCACACGGCAGGGTCCGCATCCACCGCGCGGGCGTCAGCGGCATGCGCGGCGGCGGCGGACGACACGCCCGTGGTGTACAGCAGCAGTTCGGGCTGCGCGTGCTGGCGGATGTTGTCCACTTCGCGGCCGGACAGCCGCGCGTTCACGCCCACCGGCCACGCGCCCACCACGCCGCATCCGAACAGCGCGGCGATCATCGCGGTGCAGTTTTCGCCCACCATCAGCACACGATGGCCGGGCTGCACGCCTTGCCCGCGCAGCCAATCGGCCACGGCCTGCACACGCTGCCATAGCTGCGCATAGGTGACGGTGCCGCCGCCTTCTTCGTACAGCACGATGGCGTCGGGTTGCCGGCGCGCTTGCCGGGCCAGCAGTTCATGGATGCGGGTGAGGGTTTCTGCTTGAGACATCGAAGGTGGCGTGTCAGTCAAAGTGCGGGTGAGTCGATCAAAGCCTGGATCAAACCCAGGATCACAGCGTGGCCTGGGTGCCCAGGATGGCGGTGGACTGGCTGGACAGCGTGCCGCCGTTGCCGTGCACCAGCGCCAGCTGCGCGTCGGCCACCTGCCGGTCGCCGCATTCCCCACGCAATTGCCGCACGGCTTCAATCATGATGAAGACGCCGTACATGCCGGGATGCACGCAGCACAAACCGCCGCCATTGGTGTTGACGGGCAGCCTGCCGCCCGGCGCAATCGCGCCGTCCGCGATGAAGTCCTTGGATTCGCCCTTGGCGCAAAAGCCCAGGTCCTCCAGGAACAGCAAGGTGTTGATGGTGAAGGCGTCGTAGAGTTCGACCACGTCGATATCGCGCGGCGACACGCCGGCCATGTCGAAGGCCTGCTTGCCCGACTGCGCGGCGGCCGTCACCGTCAGGTCGTGCATGGACGAGATCTGCCGGTTCCATACGGCGGTGGCGTTGCCCAGTACGTAGACAGGCGGACGCGGCAAGTCACGCGCGCGCTCAGCGCGCACCAGCACAAAAGCGCCCGCCCCGTCGGTAACCAGGCAGCAATCGCGCACGCTCAAGGGGTCGGACACCATGCGCGCCGACAGAATTTCATCCAGCGTCGTGGGTTGGCGCAGCTGCGCCTCGGGGTTCAATTGTGCCCATTGGTTGGCCGCCAACGCCACCTGCGCCAGATGCTCGCGGCGCGTGCCGTACTGGTGCATGTGGCGCGCCGCCGCCAGCGCGTATGACGACAGCGGGCTGAGCGGGTCGTAGGGGGTTTCATAGGGTTGCGGGTCGAACTGCTTGCGCACGCGGCCCACTTCGGCGCGGCTCAGGGTCGACGTGCGCTGCGTGCTGCCATAGCAGACCAGCACGGCGTTGCACTGGCCGGACGCCAGCGCGTGCATGGCCGGCAACAGGTGCGCGACGAAGCTGCTGCCGCCCAGCATGGTGCTGTCGATGAAGGTGGGGCGGATGCCCAGGTGTTCGATCACCGGCATGGCCCACATCGGCGCGGCCACGCTGGCGGTGCAGATGCCGTCAATGTCGCGCAGGGTCAGGCCCGCGTCGGCCACGGCGCGCTGCGCCGCCTGCACCAGGATTTCCATTTCGGTAAAGCCGTTGGCCTGTCCCAGGCCCGCATGGCCGACGCCGGCCACGGCCACCGCGCCGCGCAAATCGGTAAGCGTCATGCCGCCTCCTGCTTAGCGTCAAAGACCACCAGGCCGTGGCCGTCCTGTTGGATCACACGGGCGCGCACGGCCATGCCGATGCGCACGTCGGCCGGCGCAACGCCTTCAACGCGGCTCATCATGCGCACGCCTTCGTGCAGGTCGATCAGCGCCACGTTGTAGTCGCCGCCCGCGTCGGGCTTGCGGCGCACAACGGTGGTGGAATAAACGGTGCCGCGTCCGTCGGCCGGCGTGAAGGCCAGTTTGTCCGCGCCGCAATGCGGGCAGACCATGCGGGGATAGAACACCGCGCGGTCGCAACCGCCACAGTGCTGGATAAGAAAACGGCCCTGGTCGAGCGCCTGGCGGTACTGCGCCTCGACGCCCTGCGACACGCCTTCCTTGTGATCGGAAACAGTCATGGTGCGATGGGATTCCAGTGGATGACGGCTGCTAGTGTCGGTACTGCGCCAAGGTTCTGCCATTCTTCATTGCTGAAGCAGGCCTTTTGCGAAGCGGTAGTGGGCCGCTCGCGCCGTCCGGGGTGTTGCCCTACATCCAGCGCGAAGCCGGTCTTCGGAAGAGGCAGATTGTGGGGCTGCCCGCGCCATGGCTAGATACCGGGCAAAGGAGGTAGACCATGAACCTGACCTGGACGCCGCAAGAGCGCCAATTCCGCGACGAGGTGCGCGCGTTTGCCGCCACCCGCCTGCCCGCCGACATCCGAGACAAGGTGTTGCGCCATCAGCGGCTGGAACGCGACGACTACGTGCGCTGGCACAACATCCTGGCGGACCAGGGCTGGGGCGCGCCGAACTGGCCGGTAGAGCACGGTGGCACCGGCTGGAACGCCTTGCAGCGCCTGATCTTCGAAGTGGAGTGCTTCAAGGCCGGCGCGCCGCGCCTGCTGCCGTTCGGCTTGTCGATGATCGGCCCCGTGCTGATGAAATACGGCAGCGCGCAACAACAATCGCGCTTTTTGCCGCGCATCCCTCGGGTGCAGGATTGGTGGTGCCAGGGCTATTCCGAACCGGGTTCGGGGTCGGACCTGGCGTCGCTGAAAACACGCGCCGTGCGCGATGGCGATGATTACGTCGTCAACGGTCAGAAAACCTGGACCACGCTGGCGCAATACGCCGACTGGATGTTCTGCCTGGCCCGCACCGACCCCGACGCGCGCGCGCAACGCGGCATCTCGATGCTGCTGCTGGACATGCGCGCGCCGGGCGTGACGGTGCGCCCCATCCGCACGCTGGACGGCGGCCACGACGTCAATGAAGTCTGGCTGGAAGACGTGCGCGTACCGGTGGAAAACCTGGTGGGCGAAGAGAACCAGGGTTGGACCTACGCCAAGTACCTGTTGGGCCACGAGCGCACCGGCATCGCCGGGCTGGGCCATTGCCATCGCGAGCTGGGCATCTTGAAACACATGGCGGCGCAAGCGCAATCGCGCGGCAAGCCCTTACTGGCCGACAGTCGTTTTCGCGACCGTATCTCGCGCATTGAAGTCGACATCATGGCGCTGGAAATGCTGCTGCTGCGCGTGGCGTCCAGCAACGACGGCACGCCCGGCCCCGAGGCCTCGGTGCTGAAGATTCGCGGGTCTGAAATCCAGCAGGATCTGGCCATGCTGCAAATGGAAGTGGCGGGGCCGGACGCCTGGCCCTACGACCCGGATTGGCTGTTGGCCGACCACGACGATCACGGGCCGGGCCCGGCGATGGCCGCGGCGTCGGGCGCGGGCTATGCCGATATGCGCAAGACGTCCATCTACGGCGGCACGACCGAAGTGCAGAAGGGCATCATCGCCCGCCTGGTGCTGGGCCTGTAGGCCCGCTGCGCCATCCGACAGGAAGACACGCATGGATTTCATCTATACCGAAGAACAGCGCATGCTGGCCGACAGCCTGCGCCGCCTGGTGGACCAGGCATGGACATTTCCCCAACGCCGCGCGCGCCAGGCCACCGGCACGCTGGACGCCCACGCCTGGGCCGCGCTGGCCGAACTGGGCGTGCTGGGCCTGACCATTTCGCAGGACTTCGGCGGCTTTGGCGAAGTGCCGGCCAGCCTGTTGCCCGTGCATGTGGAACTGGGACGCGCGCTGGTGTCAGAACCCGTCATTCCCAGCGCGGTCATGGGCGCGGCATTGCTGGACGCGTGCGGCGACGCGGCGCGTGGCCGCTGGTTGTCGGGCATAGCCTCGGGCGAGACGATCGTTACCGTGGCCTATCAAGAACCCGGCCGTCGCTACGACACGCAGCCGCGCGATTGCCGCGCGGCCAAGACTGCCCAGGGCTGGCGGCTGGATGGCGCCAAGCATCTGGTGTGGCACGGCGCGGCGGCCAATGCGTGGCTGGTCAGCGCATTAGGCGCCGAGGGCCAGACGGTGTTGCTGGCCGTGCCGTCGGACGTTGCCGGCGTGCGCGTCACCGACACGCCCACGCTGGACGGCGCGCGCTGCGCCCGGCTGGATTTCGACGCGGTGGGCCTGCCCGCCGATGCCTTGCTGGCCGAAGGCGCGCAGGCCGACGACGCCCTGGCCCAGGCGTTGCAGTGGGGCACGGCGGCGCTGTGTGCGCACGCAGCGGGCGCGATCGACCGGCTGCTGGAAATCACCGTTGATTATCTGAAGACGCGCAAGCAATTCGGTCAGCCGCTTGCCTCGTTCCAGGCGCTGCAACACCGATTGGCCGAGATGCTGGTGGCCAAGGAACTGGCTTTGTCGATGGCCTATGTGGCCGTGGCCGCGCTGACCGAACCCGATGCCGTGCAGCGCCGCCGCATGATTGCGTCGGCCAAGTTGGAAGCCGCGCGCGCCGGGCGCCAGGTGGCGCAGATGGCGGTGCAGTTGCACGGCGGCATGGGCATGACAGACGAGCTGGAAGTGGGCGATTATTTCAAGCGGCTGACCATGGTGGATCCGTTGCTGGGCGACACGGCCGAACAACTGGCGGTGCTGGAGGAAGTGGCGATGCTGGAGGAGCAGGCATGAGCGCAACGCACGACAACGCAGCCGACGGCTACACGCAGATCCGCTTCACGCTGAAAGACGGCGTGGGCGTCATCACCCTGAACCGGCCGGACCGGCTCAACAGCTTTACCGAAGTCATGCACGGCGAACTGGCGCGCGCGCTGGATGTGATGGAGTCGCACGCCGGTCTGCGCGGCCTGGTCATCACCGGCGCGGGGCGGGGCTTTTGCGCGGGGCAGGATCTGAGCGAGCGCAAGCCCTCCGAGGACGGCTCGCGGCGCGACCTGAGCCTGATGCTGGAAAAGTGCTATCGCCCGTTGATCACCCGTTTGCGCGCGCTGCCGGTGCCGGTAGTGTGCGTGATGAACGGCGTGGCGGCGGGCGCGGGCGCCAGCCTGGTGCTGGCCTGCGACGTGGTGTTTGCCGCGCAGTCGGCCCGCTTTGTGCAGGCGTTCAGCAAGATCGGCCTGTTGCCGGATGCGGGCGGCACATGGTTTTTGCCCCGGCTGGTGGGCTCGGCGCGCGCGATGGGCGCGGCATTGTTTGGCGAGGCCGTCAGCGCCACCGAGGCCGCCGCGTGGGGGCTGATCTGGCGTGTCGTGCCTGACGATGCGGCGGCCGCCACCGTGTCGGACGTCACCGCCACATTGGCCGCCGGGCCAACGCGGGCCTACGCGGCCACCAAGGCGGCGCTGCACGCGTCCAGCGGCAATACGCTGGCCCAGCAGTTCGATCTGGAATGCCAGTTGCAGCGCGAGCTTGGCTACACCGACGACTACCTGGAAGGCATGCGCGCCTTTGCCGAAAAGCGGCCGCCCGCGTTCACGGGGACCTAAGCGACCGGTGCTTGCCTCGCGCCTTGAAGGTCAAGGCGCGCGGGGTACCTGGATCTGTTCGATCAGGTCACGCGCGCAGCCGGGCAGGGCGTCGATGTCGCGCACCAGCAGCTTACGTTCACGCACCACCCAGGGTTCATCCAGCTCTACCACGCGCAACTTGGTGTCGGCGCCATAGCGGCGCGCGGCGGAATCGGGAATCACGCCGATGCCCACGCCCGCCTGCACCATGCGGCAAATGGAATCGAAGCTGTACAGCTGGATGCGTTGCGGCAGGCGCTGGCCGCTGCGTTCCAGCTGGTCACGCAAGAAGGCCACCAGCGTGGAGCCTTCGTGCATGGTGATGAACGGGTAGCGCACGGCGTCCACCAGCTTGACCTTGTCCTGGTCTTGCAGCGGATGGCCGTTGGGCACCACCAGCACCAGCCGGTCGGTGCTGAAGTGGATGGCTTGCAGCTCGGGCGCATCGACCGGGCCGGCCACGATGCCCAGGTCGGTGGTGCCGTCCAGCACGCCGCGCACGATGTCGCGCGTCAGGCGTTCTTGCAGGTCCACCGTGACGCCCGGGTGCCCGGACAGGAACTGCGCCAGGATGTCGGGCATGAACTCGGTCACGGCCGTGGTGTTGGCAAAGATGCGGATGTGCCCGGCATCGCCGTCGGATTGCTCTTGGAAGTCGTGCTTCAGGTGGTCCACCTGCCGCATGATGACGCGGGCATGTTGCAGCAGTTTCTGCCCGGCGGGCGTGATTTCCACCCCCCGGCTGTCGCGGTACAGCAGGCGGGAATTGAGCTGGTTCTCCAGCGCCTTGATCCGCACGCTGACGGCGGCCAGGGACAGATGCGCTCGTTTCGCGGCCTGGGTCAGGCTGGGGGATTCGGCGATGTGGATGAACAGGCGTAGGTCGGCTAGGTCGAAGTGCATGGGCCATATATTACGGCGCGCCGCGCCGGGCCTGGGCGTGGGCTGTCGATTCAGGCGCCGCAAACCCCGCCTTGAGGAAAAACGAATTCACAACGGGGACGGCTTGCGGGCATCCTTGGCGCTTACCAACAATCCCACCAAACAACCCCACCAAAGGATATGGGCATGACTTCTACAGACCCGGCAGCCTGGATCGGCAGCGGCGAACGCAAGCCGGACGCCATGGACCCCGGCCACGCCGCGCGCATCGCGGCCACCCTGGGCGGTCAGGCGCCTGGCGTGGGCGAGGCCCTGCCGCCCTTGTGGCAATGGGCGTTTTTCATCAGCACGGTGGGCATGGACGGGTTGGGGACGGATGGGCACCCCGCGCGCGGCGGCTTCTTGCCGCCGGCACAGGACCGTAACCGCATGTGGGCGGGCGGCCGGGTGCAATGGCATCAGCCTTTGAAGGTGGGCGTGCCGGCCGAACGGGTGTCCAAGGTGCTCAAGGTGGAAGAGAAGGCGGGCCGCACCGGCGCGCTGCTGTTCGTCACCGTGCGCCATGAATACCATCAGGCCGGCGACATCGTCATCGAAGAAGAGCAGGACATCGTCTACCGCCAGCCGTCGCCGCCCAAGCTGTCGGGCAGCGAGCCCGCGCCCCAGGCGCAATGGCGCGACGCCGTCAACCCCACGTCGGTGCTGCTTTTCCGCTATTCGGCGGTGACCTTCAACGGCCATCGCATCCATTACGACCACCCCTATGTCACGGACGTGGAAGGGTATCCGGGCCTGGTCGTGCACGGCCCCCTGATTGCCACCGAGATGGTTGCCGCCTTTACGCGCGCCCATCCCCAAGCTCGCCCTACGCACCTGAGCTACCGCGGCCTGCGTCCGCTGATTTCGCCTACGCCCTTCCAGGTGGCCGGCCGCTTGACCGAGCCGGGCGTCGCCCAGCTGTGGGCCGAGCAGGACGGCACGCTGGCCCATCAAGCCGAACTGAGGTTTACCGAATGAGCACACAGGCATCCCGACCGTTGGACGGCATTACCGTCGTCAGCCTGGAACACGCCATCGCCGCACCCTTTTGCACCCGCCAACTGGCGGACATGGGCGCGCGCGTCATCAAGATCGAACGGCCCGGCAGCGGCGACTTCGCGCGCGGCTACGACGAACGCGTGCGCGGCCTGTCCTCGCATTTCGTCTGGACCAATCGGTCCAAGGAAAGCCTGACGCTGGACCTGAAGCGCGACGAGGCGGGCGGCATCATGGAGCGCCTGCTGGAATCGGCCGACGTGCTGGTGCAAAACCTGGCGCCCGGCGCGGCGGCCCGGCTGGGGCTGTCGTTCGAGGCCCTGCACGCGCGCTATCCGCGCCTGATCGTCTGCGACATTTCCGGCTATGGCGAGGGCGGTCCGTATCAGGACAAGAAGGCGTATGACCTGCTGATCCAAAGCGAAAGCGGCTTTCTGTCGGTGACGGGCACTAAGGACGATCCGGTCAAGGCCGGGTGTTCCATCGCCGATATCGCAGCCGGCATGTACGCGTATTCGGCCATCCTGAACGCCTTGTTGCTGCGCCAGAAAACCGGCCTGGGCAGCCGCCTGGACGTGTCCATGCTGGAAAGCATGGTCGAGTGGATGGGCTTTCCGATGTACTACGCGTTCGAAGGCGCCAAGCCGCCCGTGCGCGCGGGGGCGGCGCATGCGTCGATCTATCCCTATGGCCCGTTTCCGGTGGGCGATGGCTCGACCATCATGCTGGGCTTGCAGAACGAACGCGAATGGCGGGTGTTCTGCGCGCAGGTGCTGCGCCAGCCCACGCTGGCGGAAGACGCGCGCTTTATCTCGAATTCGCAGCGCACCGCCAACCGCGACGCGTTGCGCGACCTGATCGTGGCGGCGTTTGCCGATTTGTCGATCGAACAGGTCACACAGCGGCTTGAAGATGCGCAGATCGCCAACGCCCGCGTCAATGACATGGCCGGCGTGTGGGCGCACCCGCAATTGCAGGCGCGCGCGCGCTGGAGCCAGGTCGACAGCCCGGCCGGCATGTTGCCCGCGCTGTTGCCGCCCGCCAGCAGCAGCGCATTCGCGCCGCGCATGGCCGCCGTGCCCGCCGTGGGCGAAAACACGGATGCGGTGCTAGCATCGCTGGGATACGCGCCCGATCAGGTGGCGCAATTGCATGCTTCGGAGGTCGTGTGACGCATTCCGTCGTTCGTAGCGCCCTGTTCGTGCCGGCGTCGCGCGCCGAGCGCATCCCCAAAGCGCTGGCCGCCGGGGCCGACACCGTTATCGTGGACCTGGAAGACGCTGTCGAGCATCTGGCCAAGGCGTCTGCCCGCGAGGCGCTGTGCGACTTCCTGGGGACGCATCGCGACGCCCGCCTGTGGGTGCGCATCAACGACGCGTCCACGTCCTGGCACGACGATGACCTGAAAGCCTGCCGTGGCCGGCCCAACATCGCCGGCATCCTGCTGCCCAAGGCAGAAACACTGGCGCAGGTGCGGCACGTGGCGCAAACCGGTCTGCCCGTCATCCCCCTGATCGAAACCGCGCGCGGGCTGCTAAACGCGTCCGAAGTGGCCGCCACGCCCGGCGTGGCGCGGCTGGCGTTCGGCAGCCTGGACTACGCGCTGGACATGGGCCTGACCCCCGACACTCCCGGCGCCGAAACCGTGCTGGATCAGGCGCGCGTGCAGGTATTGCTGCACAACCGCGCCGCCGGGCTCGCGCCCGCGCTGGACGGCGTGTTTCCCGGCGTGCAGGACACGGCCGGGCTGGCGGCCGCGGCGGCGCGCGCGCAGCAAATGGGCTTTGGCGGCATGCTGTGCATCCACCCGGCGCAGGTGCCGGTGATTCACGCGGCCTTCGTGCCCGCGCGCGAAGAACTGGCCTGGGCGCGGCGCGTGGTGGCGGCACATCGTGAGACGGCGGCGGGCACCTTCATGCTGGACGGCAAGATGGTGGACGCGCCCGTGATCGCTCGCGCGCGGCTGGTGCTGGCGCAGGCCGGGGAACAGACCCCCCCATGAGCCATGCGCTGTTTATCGGGCATACCTACATCGACGTCACCGTATTGGCCGACGAATGGCCCACCGGCGACGAAAAAAGCGTGGCGCGTGACTACGCCGTGTCCTTCGGCGGCAACGCCGTCACGGCGGCGTTTGCTTGCGGCAAGCTGGGCACGCCGCCCGACCTGATCTGTTCGCTGGCGCCCGATTGGCTGGGCCACATGTACACCGACATGGCCGCCGCGCACGGCATCACGCTGCATGCGCGGCATGTGCGCCGGTCATCGTTGTCGTTCATCATGCCCAACCACGGCAAGCGCGCCATCGTGCGCGCGCGCGACGTGCAGTACCTGAATGATTTTCCCCGGCTGGATGTCGGCGCGTATCGCGCATTGCACCTGGACGGGCATCAGCCGGATGCCGCGCTGCACTATGCGCGCGCGTGCCGGCAGGCGGGCGTGCTGACGTCACTGGACGGCGGCGGCGTGCGCGAGAACACCGACGAGCTGCTGCGCCATATCGACGTGGCCGTGTGCGCCGAGCGCATGTGCGAACAGCTGGAGCTGAGCCCGGCCGGGCTGCTGGACTTGCTGAAGGCGCGCGGCTGCCGCATCGGCGCCGTCACGATGGGCGAGCGCGGCATGCTTTGGTATGACGAGACGGGGCGCGTCGACACCTTGCCATCGCTGGATGTGCCGGGCGAACGCATCGTGGATACCTCGGGCGCGGGCGACGTGTTTCACGGCGCCTATGTGTGGTCGTATTTGAACCGGCCGGAGCTGCCCTGGTTGGAACACTTCACCTTTGCGCGGGCGGCGTCGGCGCACAAGATCCAGCACTTGGGCAACGAGGCCGGGTTGCCGCAAGTGGAAGACGTGGAACGCGCGATGATGGCGTTTGCCCCTAAAGCGTAGGCGCGGGGGCGGTCAGCGCGGGCAGGCGCCGGGGGTAGGCATCAGGGCAGGCATCCGGGCAGCCATCGAGCCCAAGCTTGCAAGCTGCCTGCCCGATCAATCCGGCAAGCGTTCGATCGCCTGATCGCGGATCTGGGCGACCCTCGTCGAAATCGGCCGGCCATTCACCAGCATGTCCGGCGCCAGGTCTTGCAGCGGCAAAAGCACGAACGCGCGTTGATGCATGCGCGGATGCGGCAGGGTCAGCCGTTCGTGATCCAGCAACACGTCGGCGTATGTCAACAGATCAAGATCCAGCGTGCGTGGGGCGTTCTTGTAAGGGCGCAGCCGCCCGTGCTGGTTTTCCAGCGCCTGTAGCGCATCCAGCAATGCCAACGGCGGCAGCCGGGTGTCCAGCGCCGCCACCGCATTGACGAAGTCGGGGCCGGCGGCGTCCACCGGCGCGCTGCGGTAGAACGGCGACGCCGTCACGGCGTCGATGCCGTCCGTGGCCTGCAATTGGGCCAGCACGCGGCGCAAGGTGGCCGCGCTGTCGCCCAGGTTGGCGCCCAGGCCGATATAGGCGCGGACCAAAGCGGGCGACACGGTTTACTCGGGGGTAGCCGGGCCGCGCGACGGCGAACGGCGCGGACGCCGGCGCTTGCGCGTGCCGGTCGACGCAGCGGGGCCGCCCATGCCGCCCATGCCGCCATCACCCGCCTCGCGCGGCAGGCGCGCCACTTCTTCGATCATGTCGGCGCGGGTCACGTCGTCGGCATTGGCCAGGTCCATCCACCACTGTGCCAACACGCTGTCGAATTCGCCGGCAGCGGCGCGCAATTGCAGGAAGTCGCAGGCGGCGCGGAAGCGCGGTTGTTCGATCATGCGGAAAATCGTCTTGCCCATGCGACGCTCGAAACGCGGCTGCATGAACCAGATCTCGCGCATGTCGGACGAGAAGCGACGCTGGATGGCCAGCTTTTCCGTCTGTTCGTCCAGCACCGAATCGGCGGCCTGGGACAGCGCGGGTATGGTGTGCTCGCCCTGCGCGCGCAACTGCTTCCAGCGCACATCCACCTGCTGCCACAGCAGCGCGGCAAACAGGAAGCTGGGGCTGACGGTCTTGCCGGCGCGCACGCGGGCGTCGGTGCGTTCCAGCGCCAGCTCCACGAAGTGTTCGCCACCGGGCTGCTCCAGCACCACGTCCAGCAAGGGCAGCAGGCCGTTGTGCAGGCCGTCGGCGCGCAGCTGGCGCAGGCAGTCCATGGCGTGGCCGCAGGTCAACAGCTTGAGCATTTCGTCGAACAGGCGCGAGGCCGGCACGTTTTCGATGAGCTCGGCCATGGTGCTGATGGGCTCGCGCGTGGCGGGGTCGATCGTGCCGTTGAGCTTGGCGGCGAAACGCACGGCGCGCAGCATGCGCACGGGGTCTTCGCGGTAACGCTTGACCGGGTCGCCGATGATGCGGACCTGGCGTTTTTTCAGGTCGGCCACACCGTTGTGGTAGTCGATGACTTCCTCGGTGTGCGGGTCGTAGTACAGCGCGTTCATGGTGAAGTCGCGGCGCTTGGCGTCTTCTTCTTGTGACCCGAACACGTTGTCGCGCAGGATGCGGCCGTGCTCATCGGTTTCCTGCTCTTCGGACGCCGGGGCGCGGAAGGTGGAGGTTTCGATGATTTCCTGGCCAAACACCACGTGCACCAGCTGAAAGCGGCGGCCGATGATGCGCGCGCGGCGGAACAGCGGGCGGATCTGTTCGGGCGTGGCGTTGGTGGCCACGTCGAAATCCTTGGGCTCCAGTCCGACGATCAGGTCGCGCACCGCGCCGCCCACGATATAGCCTTCGTAGCCGTGCTGGCGCAAGACTTCGCAGACCTTGATGGCGTGGCGAGAAACGTTACGGCGATCAATGCCGTGCTTGTCGCGCCCAATGCGCAACGGCCCCCGGGGTGCCGGCGCGAACAAGCGGCCGACGAATTTTTTTATGGTTTCAGTGATCATTAGGACTTCGAGTCTTCCATGTGGTCGAACAAGTCGATCACTTGCCAGCCACGGTCCTTTGCGATGGTGCGCAAGGTCGGGCTGGGGTTGGCGGCGATCGGACGGGTCACCTTTTCCAGCAGAGGCACATCATTGACCGAATCGCTATAGAAAAACGATTCGGGGAAATCCGCAAGCGCCAATCCCAGATTGGACAGCCATTCGTTCACGCGCACAACCTTGCCTTCCTTGAAACTGGGCGTGCCCAGGATGCGGCCGGTATAGCGCCCGCGCAGGTATTCGGCGTCGGTGGCGACCAGGTAGGGCACGCCGAAGGCGCGCGCGATGGGGGCGGTGACAAAGCTGTTGGTGGCCGTGACGATGGCGCACAGGTCGCCGGCGTCCAGGTGGGATTGCACCAGCGCGCGCGCGTCGGCCGTGATGGACGGGCGGATGACTTCGCGCATGAATTCTTCGTGCCAGTCGGCCAGGTCGAACGGCGAATGCGCCGCCAGCAGGCCCAGCATGAATTCGGCGGCCTGTTCGGCGGTGAGTTCACCGCGGTTGTAGCGGTCCATCAGGTCGTCGTTCTGGCGACGGGCCTGGACGGGGTCTCCCGCGCGGCCGGTGCGGGCCAGGTAGTCGGCCCATTGATAGTCGCTGTCCAGCGGCAACAGGGTGTGGTCCAGGTCGAACAGGGCGAGACGTCGGGATGTCATGTGCGTTGCGAATCAGGATCTGCGAGCATGGCGCGCAGCAATGGCAGGGTGATGGGACGGCCGGTGGCCAGGGAATAGCGGTCAAGCGCGTCGATCAACGCGGCCAGTTTGCGGATGTCGCGTTCGTGATGAATCAGCATCCAGTTGATGATTTCGGGCGCCAGGTGCATGCCGCGTTCGGCGGCCTGCGCGGACAGCGCGGCCAGCTTGTCGGCGTCGGACAGCGGGTCCAGGCGAAACACCAGGTCCCAGCCCAGGCGGGTGCGCAGGTCTTCGCGCAGCGGCATGGACAGCGGGGCGCGGTCGCCGGCCAGCGCCAGCGCAAACGCGCGGCCCGTGGCGGCGGATTCACGCCAGCGGTTGTACAGCGCGAACAAGGCGGCCTGGCGGCTGTCGTCCATGCGGTGCACGTCGTCAACCGCCACGAATTTGGGCATGGGCGATTTGGAATCGGCTTCGGCCAGGCGGCGCAGCATGGTTTCGCCCTTGGCCGGATCAACGAAGACGGCGTCCGGCCGCGCGGTCAGGGCGCGCAGCAGGTGAGTGCGGCCGCAGCCCGCGGCGCCCCATATATACAGCGCGCGACCCGGATTGAGCGCGCGCACGGCCGCCAGCGCTTCCCCGTTGGGGCCGGCGATATAGTTGTTCAGCGATGGCGCTGGCGCGGGAAGAACGTCGAGCAGCAGCTGGCGGTTCATGAGAGGTTATCAATCAGGCTTGTTCGGTACTTCCAATGCCCTGCGCGGTACGTCTGCGCAAGGCTCGCTGCGGCGCGATGGGCATGCCGGTGTTGCCGGAAAAGCCAAAAAACGGTGATACACGGGGCCGATTCGGGTAATGCCCGCCAGAAACTGGCAAAATCCAACCCGGCCAACCCAACACTTTAAACCACCTGGGGGGATGGTGTCGCGCTCAAGGGCTTTGCCAGGCTTGGGTTTGCGCCCTTTTTGCTCCCCGGCCAGCCCGTCTCGCCCCCGCCGCTTTCGCGGCGCCCGGCCAGTCCGAACCCTGCACAGGCCCGCAACATCGTAAAATGCGGGGCGTTCCACCAAATTCCCAGCAATTGTTACATACCCCACGGCATTTCTCATGACGAATCAACCTAAAGCCCCCTTGACCTACCGCGATGCCGGTGTCGACATCGACGCAGGCGACGCCCTGGTCGACCGTATCAAACCCCTCGCCGCGCGCACCATGCGCCCCGGGGTGCTGGCCGGTATCGGCGGCTTTGGCGCGCTGTTCGAAGTGCCCAAGAAGTACAACGAGCCCGTGCTGGTGTCGGGTACAGACGGCGTGGGCACCAAGCTGCGCCTGGCGTTCGAATGGAACCGCCACGACACCGTGGGCATCGACCTGGTCGCCATGAGCGTCAACGACATCCTGGTGCAGGGCGCCGAGCCCCTGTTCTTCCTGGACTACTTTGCCTGCGGCAAGCTTTCGGTGGACACGGCGGCGTCGGTGGTGGGCGGCATTGCCAAGGGCTGCGAATTGTCGGGCTGCGCGCTGATCGGCGGTGAAACCGCTGAAATGCCGGGCATGTACCCGGACGGCGAATACGATCTGGCCGGCTTTGCGGTGGGCGCGGTGGAAAAGTCCGCGATCATCGACGGCAAGTCGATCAAGCCGGGCGACGTGGTGCTGGGCCTGGCCTCCAGCGGCGTGCACTCCAACGGTTTTTCGCTGGTGCGCAAGATCATCGAACGCGCCGGCGCCAAGCCGACCGACGACTTCCACGGCCAGCCGCTGGTTGACGTGGTGATGGCGCCCACGCGCATCTACGTCAAGCAAGTGCTGGCCGCGCTGGCCAAGCACGGCGCCGACATCAAGGGCCTGGCCCACATCACCGGCGGCGGCCTTCTGGACAACGTGCCGCGCATCCTGCAAGCCGGCCTGTCGGCCAAGCTGCATCGCGACGGCTGGGAAATGCCCAAGCTGTTTCAGTGGCTGCAAGAGCAGGGCGGCGTGGAAGACACGGAAATGCACCGCGTCTTCAACTGCGGCATCGGCATGGTGCTGGTGGTGGATGCGGCCCAGGCCGACGCCATCGCCGCGACCTTGCGCGAGCAAGGTGAAACGGTCAACAAGATCGGCGAAATCGTCGCGCAGACCGAAGGCATGGCGCAAACCTTCGTGGTGTAAGCCCGGCTGGTTTCGCTTGGCGTGCTTGAGTATGAAAAACCCGCCGTTGGCGGGTTTTTTCATGGGCGGGCCCGAAGCAACTCGAGCTGTCGCCGGCGTTTCGCCGCGTTTCGCCACGTTTTGCCACGCGCGAGGCGCGACTTGGGCAAGCGTCATTCTGCTACGAGCGCTTGCCCGCCAGCGCCAGCGCCACGGCGTCGATGGTTTGCGCCACCGCGTCGCTGGCCAGGCAGTCGACGATGACGCGGTCGGGCTGGGCGCGCAGCCAGGTGATCTGGCGCTTGGCCAGTTGGCGCGTGGCGGCAATGCCCTGTTCACGCGCGGTGGGCAGGTCGACCTCGCCGTCCAGATGCGCCCACATCTGCCGATAGCCCACGCAGCGCACGGACGGCAGGCCCGGATGCAGATCGGGCCGGGCGCGTAGCGCGCGCACTTCGTCCAGCAGGCCGTTGGCCAGCATGGCGTCAAAGCGCTGTTCGATGCGCGCGTGCAACGCGGCGCGCTCCGACGGTTCAAGGCTGATGGTCAGGTAGTGGTTGGCGTCGTCGTCCGGCTTTTGCTGGCCGCGCGACAGCAATGCGGACATCGGCTGACCCGTCAATTGGCAGATTTCCAGCGCGCGCTGGATGCGCTGGCTGTCGTTGGGCGCCAGGCGCGCCGCCGTGATGGGATCTTGCCGCGCCAGTTCGGCATGCAGCGCGGGCCAGCCCTGGATGGCGGCGCGCGCTTCGATTTCGGCGCGCAAGGCGGGGTCGGCCTGGGGCAGGTCGTCCAGCCCGTCGCGCAGGGCCTTGTAGTACATCATCGTGCCGCCGGCCAGCAGCGGAATGCGCCCACGCGCACGGATCTCGTCGATCAATCGCAGCGCATCGGCGCGAAACTCGGCGGCTGAATACGACTGCGCGGGGTCCAGGATGTCCAGCAGGTGCTGCGGCACTCGGGCCTGTTCCTCGGGCGAGGGCTTGGCGGTGCCGATATCCATGCCGCGGTAAATGGTGGCCGAATCGACGTTGACGATTTCCATCGGCCAGCGCTCGGCCAGGGCCAGGGTGGACGCGCTTTTGCCGGCGGCCGTGGGGCCGGCCAGGCAAATCACCAGCGGGGTATCGGGGGGCAGGGAAGAGGGCAAACCTATTGTCCGCGCAGAAAGAGCTTGTCCAGGTCGGACACCGACCATTGCACCCAGGTCGGGCGGCCATGGTTGCACTGGTCGGCGCGTTCGGTGGCTTCCATCTGGCGCAGCAGCCCGTTCATTTCTTCGATGGTCAACCTGCGGTTGGCGCGCACCGATCCGTGGCACGCCATGGTGGACAGCAGTTCGTTGCGTTGTTCGGTCAACAGGCGCGATACGCCCACGGCACCAAGGTCACGCAACACCGCGCGCGCCAGCGTTTCGATATCGCCACGCGCCAGGATGGCGGGCACCGAGCGCACGGCGATGGACGTGGGGCCGGACGGGCGCATCTCGAAACCCAGCTCGCTGAGCTGCTCTTCAAATTCCTCGATCAGCGCCACGTCTTTTTCCTGGGCGTGGAACACCACCGGCACCAGCAGGTCCTGGCGCGGCAGGCTGCGCGCGTCCAACGCCTGCTTGAGCTGTTCGTAGACGACGCGCTCGTGCGCGGCGTGCATGTCCACCAGCACCATGCCCCGGCGGTTCTGCGCCAGGATGTAGATGCCGTGCAGTTGCGCCAGCGCCATGCCCAGCGGATGTTCCTCGTCCATGGGCAGGGAGGGCGCGGGCCGGGGCTCGCTGACCGGCGTTACCTTGGCGGCCGTATCGTCGTTCAGGGGGCGATACAGGGATTGCCAGTCGGCGGCGGGGATGCCGGCGGGCTCGCTATGCAGGCGGAACGGCACCTGGGTGTGAGCGCGTTGCGGCGCGGGCGACGGACGCAGGCCGTAGGCGGCGTTCTGGCCGGTGTAGCCGGGGCGAAGGGCGTTCGGCGCAGTACCGGAGGCACCGTGGCCGTCCTGAGTGCGTGCGTGGGCGGAGGCGGCGTCCGCGACGGCAGTGTGACCGGCATCGGCACCGGCGCCGGCGCCGAAGCCCGACCCAGAAGCCAAGCTCGATCCGGAACCCGATCCGGAAACTGAACCGGCCCCCAAGCCCGAGCCGGAACCCAAGCCCGAGCCGGAACCCAAGCCCGAGCCGGAACCCAAGCCCGAACCGGCCGCCAAGCCAGAACCCGAACCCAAGCCAGAACCGGAGCCCCCTGCCGCCGTAGCCGACGCCACGGTCTCAAAGCCGCCGTCTTCCTCCTGCTCCTGCCGCGAAGGCGTGACGGCGGACGAGCCTCCCGTCTGCGCCAGCGTCTGGCCCACGGCGTGCGACACAAAACGGTGCACCGCGCCGCTATCGCGGAAGCGGACTTCGTGTTTGGCCGGGTGCACGTTCACGTCCACGGCGGCCGGGTCTATGTCCAGGAACAGCACGTACGCGGGTTGGCGGTCGCCATGCAGCACGTCGGCGTAGGCGGCGCGCAGCGCGTGGCTGACCGTGCGGTCGCGCACGTAGCGGCCGTTTACGTAAAGGTATTGGCGGTCGGCGCGGGCGCGGGCGGCGGTCGGGCGGGTGATCATCCCGGCCAAACTGACGGTGCCCACCGAGTGCGACAGCAGCAGCCCGTGCTCGGCGAATTCCGCGCCCAGCACGTCGCGGATGCGCTGGGGCGGCTCGGCCGGCAACCATTGCCGCTGCGCGCGATCATGGTGGAACAGGCGGAACGCAATCTGCGGATGCGCCAGCGCGATGCGTTCCATCGCGTCAACGCAATGGCCGAATTCGGTGGCCTCGGACCGCAGGAATTTGCGCCGCGCCGGCACGGCGTCGAACAGCTGGCGCACGTCCACGGTGGTGCCGGGTGGGCCGGAAGCGGGGCTGACCTGCATGCTGCCCGCATCGATCTGCCAGGCATGCTCGCCGTCGCGGGTGCGCGAAATGATGGTCACCTGGGCCACCGAGGCAATCGACGCCAGGGCCTCGCCCCGAAACCCCATCGACGCCACCGATTCCAGTTCGTTCAGCGAGCGGATCTTGCTGGTGGCGTGACGCGCCAGCGCCAGCGGCAGCTCGTCGGGCGGAATGCCGCCGCCGTCGTCCGTGACGGCAATGCGGCGGATGCCGCCGCCTTCCAGGCGCACTTCAATGGCGCGGCCGCCCGCATCGATGGCGTTCTCAAGAATTTCCTTGAGCACGGAGGCGGGCCGCTCGATGACTTCGCCAGCGGCAATCTGGCTGATCAACAGGTCGGGAAGCGCAAGAATGGAACGGCGTTCTGTCATTAGGCTTAAGTCTGATGGTGCTGTGTGGACGATTTTAGCGTCATGGGCCGGTGGGCTATAGTCGCGAAGGTTTAACCTTCCTTCCGACTTCCAGGCCGCTGAATGCTCGAATTTTTCAATATGGTCCTCCACATCGACAAGACGCTGGGCGTTTGGGTCGCGCAATATGGCGTGTGGGTGTACCTGGTGCTGTTCCTGATCGTATTCGCCGAGACCGGCTTGGTCGTGTTGCCGTTCCTGCCCGGCGATTCCCTGCTGTTCATCGCGGGCGCATTCGGCGCCACGGGGCATATCGACCCGGTGTTGATGGCCGTGCTGCTGATCGTGGCCGCCATTTCCGGAAACACGCTGAATTACATGATAGGGCGCTACATCGGCCCGCGAGTGTTCTCCATGAACTTGCGCTTTCTGGACCGGGGCGCGCTGATGCGCACGCACGCGTTCTATGAAAAGCACGGCGGCAAGACGATCGTCATGTCGCGCTTCATTCCCGTTGTGCGCACGTTCGCGCCCTTCGTGGCGGGCGTGGCCGATATGTCGATGTCGCGCTTCCAGATGTTCAACATCCTGGGCGCCCTGTTCTGGGTGATCAGCCTGGTGGCGGCCGGTTATTTCTTCGGCAACATCCCGCTGGTGCGCGAACACCTGAACACCATCGTCCTGCTGGGCTTGGCCGCCGCCATCGTGCCCGTGGTGGGCGCGGGCGTGTTCAAGCTCATCAAGTCACGCCGGGCGTAACAGCCCAAGGGCCACCCCGCGCAACGCTGCGCGGGGTCGAAAAAAAGGGCGATGCGCCATCA
>NZ_JCBAMR010000026.1:0-90436 GCF_059760425.1 Achromobacter sp. RT286_PF | reverse complement strand
CGGCCCGATAGACCATAAAACGTAAAAAGGGGCCGTGAGGCCCCGGGTCGTCGGTCAGGGACGCTGAGCCAACTTGTTTTCCAGATAGTGGATGCTGGTGCCGCCTTCGATGAAGCGGGCATCTTGCAGCAATTCACGATGCAGCGGGATGTTGGTCGAAATGCCTTCCACCACCATTTCCGACAGCGCGATGCGCATGCGCGCCAATGCCTGGTCACGCGTATCGCCATACGTGATGACCTTGGCGATCATCGAATCGTAGTTGGGCGGCACGAAGTAGCTGTTGTAGGCGTGCGAATCAATCCGAACGCCAGGGCCGCCCGGCGTGTGCCAGTTGGTGATGCGGCCGGGGCTGGGCACGAAACGGAACGGATCTTCGGCGTTGATGCGGCATTCGATGGCATGGCCCTTGAAGGCGATGTCGCGTTGGCGCAGCGTGAACTTTTCGCCAGCGGCGATCAGGATCTGCTGCTGCACCAGGTCGATGCCGGTGATCAGTTCGGTGACCGGGTGTTCGACCTGGATGCGGGTGTTCATTTCGATGAAATAGAACTCGCCGTTTTCAAACAGGAACTCGAACGTGCCCGCGCCGCGATAGCCCATCTTGCGGCAAGCGTCGGCGCAGCGGTCGCCGATGCGCTCGATGGCGCGACGGGCGATGCCAGGAGCCGGCGCTTCTTCGATGACCTTCTGGTGGCGGCGCTGCATGGAGCAGTCGCGCTCACCCAGCCAGACGGCGTTGCGGCCACCATCGGCCAGCACCTGGATTTCCACATGGCGAGGGTTCTCAAGGAACTTCTCCATATAGACTTCCGGGTTGTTGAACGCGGCGCCCGCTTCCGAACGCGTCATGGTGACGGCGTTCAACAGCGCGGCCTCGGTGTACACCACGCGCATGCCACGGCCACCGCCGCCGCCTGCTGCCTTGATGATGACCGGGTAGCCCACTTCGCGCGCAATGCGGATGATTTCCTGCGGATCTTCCGGCAACGCGCCTTCAGAACCGGGCACCACCGGCACACCCGCTTCGATCATGGCGCGCTTGGCGCTGACCTTGTCGCCCATCAGGCGAATGGTGTCGGGACGCGGGCCGATGAAGACGAAGCCGCTCTTTTCGACGCGATCGGCAAAGTCGGCATTTTCGGACAAGAACCCGTAACCCGGGTGGATTGCCTCGGAATCCGTCACTTCGGCGGCCGAAATGATGGCCGGCATGTTCAGGTAGCTGTCACGCGACGGCGCGGGCCCGATGCACACGGATTCATCGGCCAGGCGCACGTACTTGGCCTCGCGGTCAGCCTCGGAGTGCACGACCACGGTTTTGATGCCCAGCT
The DNA here is from genome assembly GCF_059760425.1 of Achromobacter sp. RT286_PF. Lineage (NCBI taxonomy): Bacteria > Pseudomonadati > Pseudomonadota > Betaproteobacteria > Burkholderiales > Alcaligenaceae > Achromobacter > Achromobacter sp. RT286_PF. The sequence goes on along the minus strand of NZ_JCBAMR010000026.1, from coordinate 89,102 downwards.
CACGGCAAGCGCGCTGAATGCGCAGGGCGATTTCGCCCCGATTGGCGATCAGGATTTTTTCGAACATTTTCAGCTATCAGCCAATGACGAACAGGGGTTGACCGTACTCGACGGGCTCACCGTTTTCGACCAGGATTTCTTTGATGACGCCGGACTTGTCGGCTTCGATTTCATTGAGCAGCTTCATGGCTTCAATGATGCACAGCGGATCGCCTTCCTTGACGGTGGCGCCCACGTCGATGAACGGGGCGGCGCCCGGGTTCGGCGAACGGTAGAACGTGCCGACCATCGGCGCCTTGACGACGTGGCCCTGGATGACCGGGGCGGCTTCGGCGGCCGGCGCGGCGGGCGCGGCGGCTTGTGCGACGGGCGCGGCTTGCGCGCCGGCTTCGGGCTGGTGGTAAGCCACCGGCTGCAAGGTTTGCGAGAACTTGACGATGCGTACCTTGCCTTCGCCTTCGGTGATTTCCAGCTCGGCGATACCCGATTCAGCCACCAGGTCGATCAGGGTTTTGAGTTTTCGAAGGTCCATAGAAGCTGCTTCCCGAGATAGTGTCGGCGGCGTCCCAGCGTGGGGTCCGCGCCGTATAAGATGTAAAAGCCGTGAGTTTGGTGCGAGATCAGTGCCGCACTGCGTAACGCAGAGCCGCCTCGTAGCCGTCCGCGCCCAGGCCGGAGATAAGGCCTACCGCCAAGTCGGACAGATAAGAGTGATGCCTGAAGGGCTCTCGCTTATACAGATTGGACAAATGTACTTCAATAAATGGGATCGCGACCCCAGCCAGCGCATCGCGGATAGCGACGCTGGTGTGCGTATAAGCCGCCGCGTTGATGATGATGAAGTCTGTGCCGTCTTGCCGGGCCGCTTGAATGCGGTCAACCAGCGAGCCTTCGTGATTGCCTTGCCAAGCAGCCAGCTTGGCGCCCAATTCCCCTGCAAGCAGCTCCAGGCGCTCATTGATCTGAGGCAGCGTCAAACTGCCGTAGATATGAGGTTCCCGGGTGCCAAGCAGGTTTAGATTCGGGCCATGCAATACCAGTATGTTTTGCGCCATGCGCTTGCCAATGAGTGGATTGCCAACGGTGGAATTGTTGGCAAAACAGCCGATAAACCAGCTTTTTACGCCAATTCCTACTATTTGTCCAACAGACTTATGCCTTCAAACCGGATAAGGTTTGGTTCAGGTCGTCGGGTTGGATTTCGCCCAGTATCTTCCGGTTAATTGCGCCATCAGCGTTGAACACGATGGTAAAAGGCAAGCCGCCGCTGGGGTTGCCCAGCTTGCGCAAGGTATCGATCGCACCTGCCCCGATCACCCACAAGGGGTACGAAACTTGCACTTTCTCGACGAATTTTTGCATGTTCGCTGCGGAATCAACGCCGATGCCGACAAAGCGGACATTCGGGTATTTTTTCTGCAAGGCATCCAATTCCGGCATCTCGCGCACACACGGCGCGCACCACGTTGCCCAGAAATTGACCACCATCGGCTGGCCCTTCCAGTTGGCCAGCGACTGCGTCGCGCCATGCAGGTCGGGCATCTGCAATTGCATCAAGGCGGCAACCGGGTCGCCGGCCTCAGTGGGCGGTGCAGACGTGCGGGACTTCTGCCCCAACAGGGTATAGCCCCCGGCGACCGTGGCGGCCACGGCCACGCCGGCGGATAGAAGTAGGCGTCGATTCATGGCGCGATCATAACCGCTGCCGGTATTTTGCGCGCTCCCCGGGCGGCATGGCCGGTGGCCGCTATATATACAATGCCGGACAGGAGAGTTTTCAATGCACCTGCACATTCTTGGCATCTGCGGTACGTTCATGGGCGGCTTGGCGCTGATCGCGCGGGCCGCCGGCCACAAGGTCACTGGTTGCGATGCGGGCGTATACCCGCCGATGAGCACGCAGCTGTCCGAGCAAGGCATCGACCTGATCGAAGGCTTTGGCGCGGACCAGATGGCGCTGGCCCCCGACCTGTACGTGATCGGCAACGTCGTCAGCCGCGGCAACCCCCTGATGGAAGCCATTCTGGAATCGGGCGCGCGCTACGTGTCCGGCCCGCAATGGCTGGGCGACAACATCCTGCCGGGCGCGCACGTGCTGGCGGTGGCGGGCACGCATGGCAAAACCACGACCAGCTCGATGCTGGCCTGGATACTGGAAGCCGCCGGCCTTGCCCCCAACTTCCTGATCGGCGGCGTGGCGGCGGACCTGCATGTATCCGCCCGCTATGACCCCACGCGCCGCCCCTTCGTGATCGAAGCGGACGAATACGACACGGCGTTCTTCGACAAGCGGTCCAAGTTTGTCCATTACCGCCCGCGCACCGCCATCCTGAACAACCTGGAATACGACCACGCCGACATCTTCCCGGATCTGGCAGCCATCGAAACGCAATTTCACCATCTGGTGCGCACCATTCCCGCGTCCGGCCGCATCGTACGGCCCGCCCATTGCGATGCACTGGACCGCGTGATTGCGCGCGGTTGCTGGTCTGAAACGGTCACGTTCGGCGCGGATGGCGCCTGGCAGGCATCCCCGCCCGATGATGACGGCGCCTTCACGGTGATACGCAGCGGGGTCGACATCGGCACCGTGCGCTGGAACCTGACCGGCGAGCACAACCGCATGAACGCGCTGGCCGCGCTGGCCGCCGCCGAGCACGCGGGCGTGTCGGCCCCGGAAGGCATTGCCGCGCTGACGCGTTTTGCGGGCGTGAAGCGCCGCATGGAACTGCGCGGCACCGTGGACGGCGTCAAGGTCTATGACGATTTTGCGCACCACCCCACCGCCATCGCCACCACCGTCCAAGGGCTGCGCCGCCAAGTCGGGTCGGCCCGCATCCTGGCGGTGCTGGAGCCGCGCTCCAACACGATGAAGCTGGGCACCATGGCCGCCCGCCTGCCCGACGCGCTGGCCGACGCCGACCTCGTGTTCTGCTTTGGCGCCCACAGCGGCAAGCATGCGCTGGGCTGGAATCCGGCCGTGGTCCTGGCGCCGCTGGGCGACCGAGCTTCCAGTTACGATGACATCGACGCGCTGGTCGCGGCCGTGACCGCCGCCGCCCGCCCCGGCGACCAGGTGCTGGTCATGAGCAACGGCGGATTTGGCGGCGTCCATGGCAAGCTGCTGGACGCGCTGCGGGCACGCCGCTGATCCCTCTTAATTGGACGAGCACGAAATGATTCTCTACCTGCACGGTTTTCGTTCCTCGCCCAGTTCCACCAAAGCCCGGCAGATGGCCGATGCCATGGCCGGGCTTGGCCTGGCCACGCAGTGGGCCTGCCCCCAGCTGCCCGCCAGCCCCCGGCAAGCCATTGCGCTGGCGACGGGCATTGCGCAGCGCCAACTGCAAGGCGCGGACAGCCCCAGGGCACTGACCGTGGTGGGCTCGTCGCTGGGCGGTTTCTACGCCACCTGGCTGGCAGAACAACTGGATTGCAAGGCGGTGCTGCTGAACCCGGCCGTCGAGGCCGCGCGCGACCTGGCCACCCAGGTCGGCGAGCACCACATGTATCATTCCGACGCGCCGTTCGTCTTTTTGCCTGAATATGTAGACGAACTGGCCGCCATCCACGTCCCCCGCATCACCCATCCCGACCGGTACTTCCTGCTGGCGGCCACGGGCGACGAGGTCCTGGATTGGCGTGAAATGCGCGATCGCTACGCGGGTTGCCGGCAGCGTATCGTCGAAGGCAGCGACCACGGTTTGTCCGACTTCGAACGTTGGATGCCCGAGGTGCTTGAATTCGCCCTTGGCGGCAAGCAGGTTAGCCCTCAATAATCAGTACCAGACATCAACACTCTATTTCGCTGCGCAAGGCGGTGCGTACGCGCCGCCCAGGAAGATCCCCACCATGTATGTGTTTTACGAAGATGACGGCAGCTTCAAGGCCGGCAACATCCTGTCCGAAACCGACGCCAGCTTGCAGGTGGAGTCAGAGTCGGGCAAGCGCAGCAAGATCAAGCGCGCCAATACCCTGTTCAATTTCGCGTCGCCCGAACCGGCGGCGCTGATGAGCCAGGCGGCCGCGGCCGCCGACGAACTGGATCTGCAATTCCTGTGGGAATGCGCGCCGCAAGAAGAGTTCGACACGCCCACGCTGGCCGCCGACTACTTCGGCCACGCCCCCACGCCGGTGGAACATGCCGCGCTGCTGATGCGCCTGCACAGTGCGCCCGCGTACTTTCACCGCCGTGGCAAGGGCCGTTACCGCCCTGCCCCGCCGGACATCCTGGCCGCTGCGCTGGCGGCGCTGGAAAAGAAGCAGCGCCAGGCCGAGCAGCAACAGGAATGGGTCGACGAGATGGCCGCCGGCCGCCTGCCCGAACCCATTGCCCAGGTTGCCGAAACGCTGCTGATCCGCCCGGACAAGAATTCGCAGCAATGGAAGGCGCTGGACGCCGCCTGCGCCAAGCTGGGCAAAAGCCCCGACCGCCTGCTGCTGGAACTGGGCGCATGGCCGCACGCGCTGGCGTTGCACAAGCGCCGCTTCCTGGCCGTCAACTTCCCGCGCGGCCTGGAATTCCCGGAACTGGAACTGCCGCCCATCGACCGCGAACTGCCGTTGTCCGATGCCGAGATCTATTCGGTGGACGACGTCACCACGACCGAGATCGACGACGCGCTGTCCGTCACGACGTTGCCCGACGGCCGCCTGCGCGTGGGCGTGCACGTGGCCGCCCCCGGCCTGACCGTGACCCGCGACAGCGAATTCGACAAGCTGGCGCGCGCCCGCCTGTCCACGGTGTACATGCCGGGCGACAAGATCCCGATGCAGCCGGACAACGTCATCAAGGCGTTCTCGCTGGATGCCGGGCGCGAAGTGCCGGTGCTGTCGCTGTATGTGGTGGCCGACCCGGAAACGGGCGAAATCATCGAATCCGACACGCGCCTGGAACGGGTGGTGGTGCGTGAAAACCTGCGCCACAACATGCTGGACGCGCAAGTCACCGAGGCCAGCCTGGCCGACCCGTCGACCGACATTCCCTACGGCCATTGGTTGCGTCCGCTGTGGAAACTGGCGCAGGCGCTGTCGGCGCAACGCGAAAACGTGCGCGGCAAGCCCGAAAACAATTCCCGCGTGGAATACAGCTTCTACCTGGACGGCAACCCCGACGACCCGGACACGCCGGTGCGCCTGGTGCCGCGTCAGCGCAACGCGCCGCTGGACCGCATGGTGGCCGAATACATGATCCTGGCCAACAACCTGTGGGGCGGCTTGCTGCACCAACACGGCGTGCCGGGCATTTATCGGTCGCAACAGGCGGGCCGCGTACGCATGAGCACGCAGGCCTTGCCGCACGAAGCTATCGGCGTGCCGCAGTATGCGTGGAGCACGTCGCCGCTGCGCCGCTATGTCGACCTGGTCAACCAATGGCAGCTGATCGCCGCGGTGGAACACGGCGTATCGGCGCGTCTGGTGGCGCCGTTCAAGCCGCGCGACGCCGACCTGTTCGCCATCATCGGCGCGTTCGATGCGCAGTACGCGGCCTGGGCCGAATTCCAAAGCGCCATGGAACGCTACTGGTGCCTGCGCTGGTTGAAGCAAAACGGCATCACCCGCACGGTGGCGCACGTGCTGCGCGATGATCTGGTGCGATTTGCCAACGCGCCGCTGGTGACGCGCGTGGGCGGCATGCCCGAACTGGAACGCGGCACGCCCGTTGAAATCGACATCCTGGGCATGGATGAACTGGCGCTGGAACTGGACTGCCGGTATGTCGGCCAGCTGGCTCCCGAGCCCGCAAGCACGTAGGATGCATCCAGCGCGACAGCGCAACGTAAAAAAAGCATAAAAAACGTCCCTGCCGCGGGCAGCCCCTCCCGCCATTGCGCAAGAGGGGTTGCCCGCGGCAGAGGACCATAACAAGACGGAGACGCAACATGCGCATTTTGCTGGTCGAGGACAACCTTGATCTGGGCGATGCGGTGGAGAGCAAGCTGCGGTCGGCCGGCCACAGCGTGCAATGGGTGCGCGACGGCGTCGCGGCCTTGCGCTGGGGCCTGGACGAAACCTGGGACGCCCTGGTGCTGGACATCAACCTGCCCGGCAAGGATGGCTTCTCGGTCATCCGTGAATTGCGCGCCGCCGGGCTGGAAGCGCCGGTGCTGGTCATGACCGCGCGCGCCGAAATCGAAGACAAGATCGACATGCTGGACCTGGGCGCGGACGACTATCTGGTCAAGCCCTTCGACCTGCGTGAACTTGAGGCGCGGCTGCGCGCGCTGATGCGCCGGCCGGCCGGGCAAACCAGCAGCACCACCTCCTACGGCAACCTGAGCCTGGACCTGGCCGGGCGCAGCGTGACGCTGGCGGGTACACCGCTGGAACTGGGCCGGCGCGAATTCCGCCTGCTTGAGATCCTGGTGGGCCGCATTGGCCAGACCGTGGCGAAAGAGCGGCTGATGAACCAGCTGTTCGACCTGGACGACGGCTCGCTGAACGCGCTGGAACTGTTGATCTCGCGGCTGCGCAAGAAGCTGGCGGGCGCGTCGATCGACATCATCACCGTGCGCGGCGTCGGCTATCAGGCCCGCAGCCATGAACATCCCTGAAAGCGCCTCGATCCGGCGCCGCGTCTTCACCTTGGGCGCGGCGCTGCTGGCCTGCGCGCTGATCGGGCTGGTTTTTTTCCTGCGGGGTTATGCCCAGCGCGCCGCCGAGCAGGCGTTCGACCGCCTGCTTGCCGCGTCGGCGCTGACCATTGCCGGGTCCGTGCAGATCGATGACGAAGGCGTCACCGTCGAGCCGCCGGTGTCGTCGCTGGCCATGCTGTCGGGCGGCGAACGGGTCTTTTACGAAGCGCGCACCTCCAATGGGCACCTCATCACCGGCTATGGCGACCTGGCGCCCAAGCTGCCGCTGGCGCAAGCCGCCACGCCGGTGTTCGCCTACGTCACCTACCACGACGAGCCGGTGCGCGTGGCGACCGTGGGGCGGCTGGTGTCGGCCAGCCAGCATGCCGGCTGGGTCACGGTGCGGGTGGCCGAGACCCTGGGGTCGCGGGATGAACTGGCCGACGAAATACTGGGGCGTGGCGTCCTGCCGCTGGTGGTGGTGTCGTTGGTGGCGCTGGGCCTGTTGTGGTTTGGCGTGCAGCGCGCGTTTGCGCCGCTGGCCGTGCTGGAACGCGACCTGCGCACCCGCGCCCCCGAAGACCTGACGCCGGTGACCACGCCCGTACCGCGCGAAGTGCGCCGCCTGGTCGTAGCGCTGAACGCCTTCATGCAGCGCCTGTCCATCATCATGGACACGCTGAACACGCTGGTGGCGGACGCCACGCATCAGGTCCGCACACCACTGGCCTCGCTGCGCGCGCAAGCCGAAGTGGCGCTGGACGAGACCGACCCCAAGCGGCTGCGCGAACGCATCGTACGCATCCACCAAAACGCCACGCATGCCAGCCAGCTGATCAACCAGCTGCTGATGGACGCCACCATCACGCACCGGCTGGGCAAGGGGCCACCGGAATCCGTGGGCGTTGCCGAGACCATCAACGAAACGCGCCGGCGCATCGGCCCGGTGGAAGCCGAGCGCCTGCGCATCGAGATCGCGCCGGAAGTGCGCCGCGCGCGACTGGCCGGTGACCGGGTGGCCTTGCGCGAGATGCTGCGCAACCTGGTGGACAACGCCTTGCGCTATGCGCCCGACGGCACGGTGGACATCCAGGCCACGCCGGTAGCCGGTTTCCGCGTGGCGCTGACGGTGTCCGATCGCGGGCCAGGCATTTCGGACGACGAAAAAGAAGCCGTGCAGCAGCGCTTTACGCGCGGACGGGCCGGCGAGTCGCAGCCGGGATCTGGCCTGGGGCTGGCCATCGTGCGTTCGGTGGCGACGGCGCACGGGGGGTCGCTATGGCTGCATGATCGGCCGGGCGGCGGCCTGTCGGCGCGCGTCATCCTGCCGCTGCAACAACAGCCGGCCGGACGCCACGTGGCGGCGTGGCTGGGCGCGGCGTGCACGGCGGCGATGCTGCTGGTGTCCGCCCCGCAGGATGCGCGCGCGGCCGATCTGGACGAAATCGTCACGCGCTACCCCGCGCCGCAGCCCACGTCGCGCACGCTGGTCATCGCCGGGCCCACGGACACGCCCGTCGTCGCGCCGCTGATCCAGGGCTTTCAATCGTTGCGGCCCGACGTGTCGGTGGTGTATCGCGAAATCAGCAGCCGCGACCTGTACGAAGCGACCGTGGACGGGCGCCTGAAAAACGTAGACGTGCTGATGAGTTCGGCGTCGGACTTGCAGATCCGGCTGGCCAACGACGGCTATGCGCAGGCGTACTCGTCGCCCTACGCGTCCAAGCTGCCGTCGTGGGCGGTCTGGCGCAACGAGGTCTACGGCTTCACGTTCGAACCGGCCGTCATCGTCTACAACCCCAAGCGCTTTACCGAGGCCACCGTGCCGCGCTCGCGGCAGGACATCCTGCGCCTGCTGGAACGCGAGCAAGCCAGCCTGCAAGGCCGTGTCGGCACCTACGACATCGCCGCCAGCAGCCTGGGCTATCTGCTAGCCGAGCAAGACGAACTGGTGTCGTCCAACTTCTGGGGGCTGGCCAACGCGATGGGGCAAGTGGGCGTGCGGCTGTCGCCCACCAGCGCGCAGATCCTGGACGCCATCGAGAACGACGAACTGGACCTGGCCTACAACATCCTGGGTTCATACGCCCTGTCGCGCCAGGCCGCCGGCAGCAAGATCGGCGTGGTGTTTCCGCAGGACTATGTGCTGGTGCTGGCGCGGTCGGTGCTGATCTCGCGGCGCGCGCCCAGCCCCGATCTGGCGCGCGCGCTGGTGGACTGGCTGCTGTCTCCGGCCGGCCAGCAGGTGGCGTCCAGCCACGCGGCGCTGGGTTCCATCATGGAAGACACGCCGGGCCGCTGGACCTCCGAGGCCGTGCTGGCGCGCTCGCAAGGCATCGTGCAGCCGGTGGTGTTAAGCCCGGCATTGCTGGTGGGGCTGGACCAGCGACGGCATTCGCGCTTCGTGCAGAACTGGGTGCGGCTGGTGACGGACACGCCCAAGCGGCCGTAGGCGGGGCGCGGCAAGGCCAGGGATTACCCCTAGCCGCTTATCGCCCCCATGACAGGACGACGACAGACGCCGCCTCCTAAGATGGCCGCAGGCTGGACCCAGATCCCGCTATAGACCAATTCCAATCGGAGACGAACACATGCTTGCCAAGTCCCAACTGGCGGCCGCCTGCGCCGCAGCTTTCGCCATCGCCACCGGCAGCGCCTTCGCGCAGGCCGTGCCGGCGGGTTACCCGGCCGACTATCAAAAGATCCTGGACGGCGCCAAGAAGGAAGGCAAGGTCGTCATCTATTCGACCACCGACACCAAGGCCGCCGGCCCCATCATCAAGGGCTTCGAAGCGCTGTATCCGGGCGTCAAGGTCGAATACAACGACATGAACAGCACCGAGCTCTACAACCGCTACATCAGCGAGCAGGCGGCGGGCGGCGGTAGCGGCGACATCGTCTGGAGCTCGTCGATGGATTCGGCCTTAAAGCTGGCCACCGACTACGCGCTGCAATACAAGTCGCCCGAAGCCGGCAAGCTGCCGGCCTGGGCCGTCTGGAAGGATTCGGCCTACGGCACGACCTACGAGCCGGCCGTGTTCATCTACAACAAGCGCCTGATCCCCGCCGCCGAAGTGCCCACCACGCACGGCGCGCTGGCCAAGCTCATTGCCAGCCAGCCCGACAAGTTCAAGAACAAGGTCACCACCTACGACATCGAAAAGTCGGCCGTGGGCTTCATGCTGGCCGTGCAGGACAAGGCCAACGACCCCAAGTATTTCGACACGCTGAAAGACATCGCCAAGGGCGGCCTGGTCGTGCAATCGTCCACCGGCACCATGATGGAACGCGTGTCCTCGGGTGAAAACCTGATCGGCTACAACATCCTGGGTTCGTACGCCGAAACCCGCGCCAAGGCCGACCCGTCGCTGGGCGTGGCCTACCCGACCGACTACGCGCTGGTGCTGTCGCGCGTGGCGTTCATCAGCAAGAAGGCCAAGAACCGCAACGCCGCCAAGCTGTGGATGGATTACCTGCTGTCCCGGAAGGGCCAGGAAATCATGGCCAACCAGGCCGACCTGGCCTCGGTGCGCGATGACATCGACGGCGACAACGATGTGGACGGCATGACCAAGAAGCTGGGCGCCTCGCTCAAGCCGATTCCGGTCAACGAAACGCTGCTGGACTACCTTGAGCAGACCAAGCGCCTTCAGTTCATCAAGGACTGGCGCGCCGCGGCCGGCAAGTAAGGCCGCGCGGGTCCGGGGCGCGGCGCGCCCGCCCCGGCGCCCCATACGCGTAGCGGACGGCAGCCTGCCGCCCGCCTGACCGCCCCCCGGGCGGGCCTGCCCCTACCCGGGCGGCGCGACCGTCGCGTCACTTTGAATACAGGATTTCCCCATGCAGTCATTGCGCAGAAAATGGCAGTCCCTGCCGCGCGGCGTGGTGGTGTTGATTACGGCCCTGGCCATCTATGTGCCGTTGTCGTTCATCATCGTCCAGAGCTTTCTATCCGCGCCCTTCTTTGCCCCGTCCAAGGTTTTCAGCCTGGACGCGTTCCGCTTCATCTTCGCGGACCCGGATTTCTACAAGGCGCTGAAAAGCGGCTTCATCCTGGCCTTCGGGCTGGCCATCATCGCCATTCCGCTAGGCGGCATGCTGGCCTTCCTGATGATCCGCACCGACCTGCCCGGCCGCCGCTGGATCGAACCGCTGATCCTGGTGCCGGTGTTCGTGTCACCCATGGTGCTGGGCTTTGGCTACGTCGTGGCCGCCGGCCCGGTGGGCTTTTTCTCGATCTGGGCGCAGAACATCCTGGGCTTCGTGCCCTGGAACGTCTATTCGCTGACCAGCATCGTCATCATCGCCGGCCTGACGCACGTGCCCCACGCGTACCTGTATATCTCGTCGGCGCTGCGCAGCATGGGCTCCGACGTGGAAGAAGCGGCTCGCGTGGCCGGCGCGTCGCCGCTGCGCGTGATGGTGTCGGTCAGCCTGCCGATGGTGCGCCCGGCCATGCTGTACGCCACCGTGCTGCTGTTCTTCCTGGGCCTGGAGGTGTTCGGCCTGGTGCTGGTGCTGGGTGATCCCGAAGGCAACCTGGTGCTGGCCACGTACCTGTACAAGCTGACCAACAAGCTGGGCATTCCGTCGTATCACCTGATGGCCGCCGTGGCCGTGATCCTGATCTGCATGACGATTCCGCTGGTGATGCTGCAACGCCGTTTGATGCGTACCGCGAATCGCTTCGTCACCGTCAAGGGCAAAGCCTCGCGCGCTCGTCCGCTGCCGTTGGGCAAGTGGCGCTGGGCGGCCGGCGCGGTCGTGGCGTTCTGGCTGGTGGTCACCATTATCGTGCCGCTGCTGGGCGTGCTGCTGCGCGCGTTCGTGTCCAACTGGGGCATGGGCGTGTCGCTGTTCGACGTGCTGTCGCTGGACGCCTTCCGTACGGTCTTCGCACAGCCCAACCTGATCCGCGCCATTGTGAACTCGGTCGCCATCGGGGTGTTCGGCGGCGCGCTGGCGGTGATGTGCTACATGTTCGTGGGCCTGGCCATGCACCGCAAGCCCGACAACGTGACGCGCTTCATGGACTACAGCGTGTTGGTGCCGCGCGCCGTGCCCGGCCTGCTGGCCGGCCTGGCCTTCCTGTGGGTGTTCCTGTTTGTGCCGATGTGGCTGGACAACGCCCTGGACGTGGACGAAAACGGCTGGCTGTCGGCGCTGCCGTTCGCCGAATGGCTGCGCGAGAACTTCATCGAATGGCTGCGCGCCATGCGCAGCACCATCTTCAGCGTGTGGCTGGCCTACACGGTGGTCTGGATGGCTTACGGTCTGCGTTTGATTTCGTCGACCCTGCTGCAAGTGGGCCCCGAACTGGAAGAGGCCGCCCGCAGCGCCGGCGCGCGCCGCGGCCAGGTCACACGCCACGTCACGGTGCCGCTAGCCAAGTACGGCCTGATCGGTTCGTGGCTGCTGATGTTCCTGATCTTCGAGCGCGAATACTCCACCGGCGTCTACCTGCTGTCGCCCGGCACGGAAACCATCGGTTCCATGCTGGTGTCGCTATGGGCCTCCGGCGCCATCGACATCGTGGCCGCGCTTTCCTTCATCAATATCGTTCTGGTCGTGATCGGCCTGGGCATCGCCCTGCGATTCGGAGTCAAACTTCATGATTGAGCTTTCTGTAGAAGACCTGCACCTGGACTACGGCGACAACCCCGTGCTGAAGGGCGTGTCGATGCAATTGCGCCAAGGCGAAGTGGTGTCGCTGCTGGGCCCCTCGGGTAGCGGCAAGACCACGCTGCTGCGCGCCGTGGCCGGGCTGGAAGGCCCCAAGCGCGGCCGCATCACCATTGGCGATCGCATCGTCTATGACGGCGGCGCGCGCAAGGAGATTCCGGCCGAAGAGCGCAACCTGGGCCTGGTGTTCCAGTCTTACGCGCTGTGGCCGCACAAGACCGTGTTTGAAAACGTGGCCTACCCGCTGAAGTTGCGCAAGGTGCCGTCGGCCGAAGTGCGCGAACGCGTGCAGGCCGTGCTGGACCAGCTGGGCCTGGGCAAGCTGGGCCAGCGCCATCCGCATGCGCTGTCGGGCGGCCAGCAACAGCGCGTGGCTATCGGCCGGGCGCTGGTGTACAGCCCGCCCGTCATCCTGCTGGACGAGCCGCTGTCCAACCTGGACGCCAAGCTGCGCGAAGAAGCCCGCGCCTTCCTGCGTGAGCTGATCATCCGCCTGGGGCTGTCGGCCCTGATGGTGACGCATGACCAGAGCGAAGCCATGGCCATTTCCGACCGCATCCTGCTGCTGAACAACGGCAAGATCGAACAACAGGGTACGCCGCAGGAAATGTACGGCTCGCCGTCCACGCTGTTCACGGCGGAATTCATGGGCAGCAACAACCGGCTGGAAGGCAAGGTCACCGAAGTGCGCGATGGCCGTGCCCGCATCGAGGGCCGTGGCTGGGCGCTGTGGGGCAAGGCGGGCGAAGGCGTGTCGGCCGGCCAGGACGGCACCGCCGTGATCCGGGTTGAACAAGTGCGCCTGGCGGACGACCCCGACGGCAACCACATCGACATGCCGCTGTTGACCAGCATGTACCTGGGCGACCGCTGGGAATACCTGTTCCGCACGCCCGACGCGGACCCGGCCAACACCCTGGCGCTGCGCGCCTATGGTCCCGAAGGCCGCGAACCGGGCCCCAGCCGCCTGGCCCTGCCGGCCAGCAAGGTGTGGGTGTTCCCGCGCAAGCAGGCCTGATCGGGCCGGGGCGGCGCCGGGCGCCGGCCGCCCGCCCGCCTTCCCGGCATGCCGTCCAATAGCTGTTACAAGCGGTTGGCCGGCCTGTCCGGGCGGCGCGGACTCGCCTTACAATGCGTCCGTGCAACGCCCTGATTCCTCCTCCCCGCTAGGCCGTTATATGCGGTGGCTGGGCGCTCCCGCCCAGCACTACCTGCGCATCGGCATTGCAATATCGCTGTTGGTGCACGCCGGCGCCCTGGCGTGGCGCTTCGGCGTGCCCGCGCTTACCCGGCCGCCCGTAACCAGCCTGGAAGTGGTGCTGCTGAACGCCCGCAGCGAAACCCCGCCCGAGGCGCCGCGCGCCCAGGCGCAAAACCAGATGACCGGTGGCGGCAATGCCGAACAAGGCATGACCACCACGCCGCTGCCCCAGACCGGCGCAGCCGCCGAGACCATCGTGCTGGAAGCCATGCGCCGCCGCCAGGTGCAGCTGGAAGCCGAACAAACCCGCCTGATGACCCAATTGCGCTCGGCGCAACAGGCCGGCGCCGAACGCCAGGCCGTCAACCCCTGGCCCGACGGCGCCGACCTGGGCAAGGACGCCGAGGACCAGGCCAGCGTGATCCAGAATGCCCAGGTTGCCGCGCTGGCCGCGCGCGTCCAGCAATACAGCAACGAACCCCGAAAGCAGTTCGTCGCGCCGTCCGCCGAAGCCTCGCGCTACGCCGCCTACCTGGACGCGTGGCGCGCCCGCATCGAAACCGTCGGCACCCAGCACTACCCGGACGAGGCGCGCGGACGCATCTACGGATCGTTGCGCATTACCGTATCGGTGCGCGCCGACGGCAGCATCGCCAACGTGGAAATCGACCAGCCGTCCCCGCATGCCGTGTTGAACCAAGCCGCGCGCCGCATCGTCCAGCTGGCCGCGCCCTTCCCGCCCTTCCCCCCCGATATCGCGCGCGACACCGACGTGCTGGTCATCACCCGTACGTGGCATTTCGTCAACGACACCCTGGAAACCCAAGCCCCATGACCGAGGCGCCCCCTCTTGCCCGCTACGCCGTCATCGGCAACCCCGTCGCGCACAGCCGCTCGCCCCAGATCCACGCCATGTTTTCCCAGCAGACCGGCAAGCCGCTGCGCTACGAGCGCCTGCTGGCGCCGGTCGACGGCTTTGGCGACGCGGTGGCCGCATTCGTTGCCGAGGGCGGGTTGGGGCTGAACGTCACGGTGCCCTTCAAGCTGGATGCCTACGCGCTGGCGGCGGGCCACCTGTCCGCCCGCGCGCGCCTGGCCGGCGCCGTCAACACCTTGTCCTGGCGCGATGGCGCCTGGCACGGCTGCAATACCGATGGCGTGGGCCTGGTGTCGGACCTGCAACGCCTGGGCCTGCGGCTGGCCGATGCCGCCGTGCTGATGGTGGGCGCGGGCGGCGCGGCGCGCGGCGTGCTGCAACCGCTGGCGCAAGCCGGCTGCGCGCGCATCCACATCGTGAACCGCACCGCGTCCAAGGCGCTGGAACTGGCCGATGCCTGGCGCGCCACCGGCGTGTCGCCCCAAACCCAGGTCACGGCGGGCGGCTTGACCGACGCCGCGCGGCCCGGCGGCTGGAACCTGGTCATCAACGCCACGGCCAGCGGCTTGCAGGATGCCGCGCCGGACCTGCCGCCCGGTTTGTACGCGCCGGGCGCCGCCGCCTACGACATGATGTACGGCGCCAAGCCCACCGCCTTCATGAAGCAGGCCGATGCCGACGGGGCCAGCTTGACGGCCGATGGCCTGGGCATGCTGGTGGGCCAGGCCGCCGAGAGCTTTCTGATCTGGCATGGCGTGCGCCCCGACCCGGCGCCGGTGCTGGCCGCGCTGCGCGAGGCCCTGGCGGCCGGACACTAAGCGGCATGGCGACGCGCAAGCAGGGCCGATCCTGGTTCCGGATCATCACCGGCGTGCTGATGGCGTTGGTATGCGCGGTGCTGTTGTACCAATTCTGGCTGTTCTCGCAGGTGGTCTGGTACAACTACCGCGATCCCGGCAGCAGCGCGATCATGCGCGAAGAACGCTCGCGCCTGCGCGAAGGCAACCCCGCCTTCCAGCTGAAATACGAATGGGTCCCCTACGACAAGATCAGCCGCAACCTCAAGCGCGCGGTGGTGGCGTCCGAGGATTCCAAGTTCACCGAACACGACGGCATCGAATGGGACGCCATCCGCAAGGCCTGGGAATACAACCAGCGCCAGGAAGAAGCCGGCCGCAGCAAGATGCGCGGCGGCTCCACCATTACGCAGCAGCTGGCCAAGAATATGTTCCTGTCCAGTTCGCGCAGTTACATCCGCAAAGGGCAGGAACTGGTCCTGGCCTACATGATCGAACACGTCATGAGCAAGGAACGCATTCTTGAGCTGTATCTGAACGTGGCCGAGTGGGGCGTGGGCGTCTTTGGTGCGCAAGCCGCCGCGCAGCACTATTTCAATACGTCGGCCGCCAACCTCAGCGCCAGCCAGTCCGCGCGGCTGGCCGCCATGCTGCCCAACCCGCGCTTCTACGACACCCGCCGCAATTCCAATTACCTGAACTCCCGCGTGGGGGTACTGACCCGCCGGATGCAGATGGTGGACATCCCCTGATCCACGTTGACGTCCCCGTGACGCATTCTTGCGTCTCCTGACCTCCCGAACCCGCCGCCCGCTACGCGCACTTCGCACCCTGGGCGGTGGGATTTGTTAAGCTTTCACGTTTAGCGCTTCCCCACATTTTCATGCGTACCGCCCGTCGCTACCTGGCCCGCGAAATCTATCGCTCTTGTGCAGTGGTCCTTATGGCCCTGCTCGGCCTTTTCACATTCTTCGCGCTGGTAGACGACCTGGACAACGTGGGCGACAAGTTCTCCATGATGGCCCTGCTCTACATGCAGGCGCTGGCCATACCCACCCGTCTGTACGATCTGCTGCCCATCGGCCTGTTGATCGGCGCGATCCTGGCGCTGGCCGGCCTGGCCCAGCGCAACGAACTGGTCATCCTGCGCGTCTCGGGCGTCAGCGGCATGCGGCTGTTGCGCATGCTGTGGGTGGTGACCATCCCGCTGATGATCGGCGCCGCCCTGTTGTCCGAATACGTCACGCCCTGGGCCGAAATCAAAAGCGGCGAAGCCAACCTGATGTTTCGCGGCAAGGCCGGCGGCGACCGCCTGAAAAGCGGCTACTGGTTCAAGGAACCCACCGCCAACGGCGGCATGCGCATCATCAACATCGCCGAACTCAAGGGCGACGGCCAGGTGGCCGGCATCACCCTTTACGAATTCAAGAAAGACCAGACGCTGACCGTGCTGTCCACGGCGCCCACCGGCCTGTTCGCGCATGGCGACCTGGTGCTGAAAGACGTGTCGGAAACCCGCCTGGACGACGACGCGGCCGAAGCGCTGGCCAACGCGCGCCAACCCAAGAACCCGCCCGCCTCGGTCGCCAAGGTGCCCGAGCGCACGGTGGACACCACGCTTAGCGCCGAACGCCTGCTGGCCCGCGTGCTGACGCCCGAACGCATGTCCATCGTCACCCTGCTGGACTACGTGCAGTACTTGCGCGACAACCAGCTGCAATATGGTCGACAGGTGGTGGCCCTGTGGCGCAAACTGGCGTATCCGTTCACGCTGCTGGTGATGATCACCATTGCCGCGCCTATCGGCCTGATGCAAACCCGCCGTGGCGGCGTGGGCGCCAAAGTGTTCATCGGCATCCTGCTGGGCGTGGGCTTCTTCATGCTGAACCAGCTGGCGCTTAACGTCGGCATGCTGGGCAAATGGCCGTCATGGCTGACAGCGCTGGGTCCGAACATCGGTGCCATGGCCCTGGCCTTGGGCGCGATGAGCTACATGGAATACCGCCACACGATCACGCGCGTGGTCCAACAACGCTGGCCCTGGAGCAAGAGTCCCGCATGAACGGCAGTATCTGGATGATCGGCGACGTGCAGGGGTGCTGCTCGCCGCTGGACCGCTTGCTGGCCCATCCCGACTTGGTCGGAGACCCCCGTTCGCGCTTCTGGTTCGCGGGCGACCTGGTCAACCGGGGGCCGCAATCGCTGGAAACCCTGCGCCGCATCATCGATCTGGGCGACCGCGCCACCTCGGTGCTGGGCAACCATGACCTGCACCTGCTGGCCGCCGCGGCCGGCGTGCGCAAGCCGTCCAAGTCCGACACGCTGGACCCGATCCTTCGCGCGCCCGACGCCGCCGAACTCATCAACTGGTTGCGCTTTCGCCCGCTGGCCCATTTTGAACAAGGCCATCTGCTGGTGCACGCCGGTACGCTGGCCAAGTGGGACGTGGCCAAGACCCTGTCACTGGCCGGCGAAGTGCAGGACGCGCTGCGCGGCCCGAACTGGCACAAGGCGCTGCAAAAGATGTACGGCAACGAGCCGGCCACGTGGAAAGAAGACCACAAGGGCGGCAAGCGGATGCGGGTCATCATCAACGCGCTGACGCGTATCCGCCTGTGCACGCCCAACGGCCACATGGAATTTGCCACCAAGGTGGCCCCCGGCGCGTGGCCGCCCAACCTGGTGCCCTGGTTTGACGTGCCCAATCGCGCCACGCGCGACATCACAACCGTGTTCGGCCACTGGTCCACGCTGGGCCTGCTACAGCGCCCCGACGTGATCTGCCTGGACACGGGCTGCGTCTGGGGCGGCGCGCTGACAGCCTTGCGCCTGCAAGACCGCAAGCTGGTCCAGGTCAAGTGCTCGCAATTCCAGAACCCGCTGTCGGACTGACGCCGCCACGCGCTCAGTGACGGATTTCGGCCAGGAACTTCTGCGCGCGCACGGTTGCGGGCCGGCTGAAGAACGCGTCGGGCGTGCCCGTTTCCACGATGCGCCCGGCGTCCATGAACCACACGCGGTCCGCCACTTCACGCGCGAAACCCATTTCGTGCGTCACGCACACCATCGTCATCCCGTCCTTGGCCAGGCCCTTCATCACCTGTAGCACCTCGCCCACCATCTCGGGGTCCAGCGCGCTGGTCGGCTCGTCAAACAACATCACGGGCGGGTTCATCGCCAACGCACGCGCAATCGCCACACGTTGCTGCTGACCGCCCGACAACTGGGCGGGATACGCCTCTGCCTTGTGCGACAGGCCCACGCGTTCCAGCAATTGCAGCGCCCGCTCGCGCGCTTCGGGACGCCGCGCGCGTTTCAATTGCAGCGGCGCCAGCATCAGGTTTTCCAGCACGGACAGATGCGGGAACAGGTTGAACTGCTGGAACACGAAGCCGATGTGGCTGCGCAGCTGGTCCAGGTGCACCTTCGGCCCGTAGATGTCCTGCCCGTTCACTTCAATGAGGCCCTTCTGGATGGGTTCCAGCCGGTTGATGGTGCGGATCAAGGTGGATTTGCCCGATCCCGACGGCCCGCACACCACGACGACTTCGCCCTGCCTGACCTCTTCGGTCACGTCGGCCAGCGCCTGGTAATCGCCATACCACTTCTGCACTTGTGAAAATCGGATCATGTCGGCACCACTTTAGGGGCGGCCCCCAGCCCGGCGCGCCGTCTGCCGATACGTCGTTCGGTCAGGTGCACCAAGGAACTCAGGCCAAAATTCAAAACAAAATAGGTCATCGCCAGCAAGCCGAACACTTCAAACGGCTTGGTCAGCAACACGCTGTTGATCTGGTTGGCGGCGTAGGTCAGCTCCTGCACGCTGATGACGTAGGCCAGCGACGTTTCCTTCACCGTCGAGACGAACTGGCTCAGCATGCTGGGCAGCATGTTGTAGAGCGCCTGCGGCAGGATCACGCGCCGCATCGTCTGCATATACGACAGGCCCAGCGCCCGGCTGGCCTCTTGCTGTCCGGGCGGCAACGCCTGGATGCCGGCGCGGATGATCTCGGCCAGGTACGCGCTTTCGTAGCACACCAGCGCAACCACCATCGTGGTCGTGCCCGCCACGGGCCGGCCGATGATGAGCGGCACGAAAAAGTATGCCCAGAAAATAAACATCAGCAGCGGCAGCCCGCGCACCAGATACACCACGGCGGACGACGGCCAGTAGAAGATCCGGTAGGGGCTGATCCGGCCCAGCGCCAGCAGCACGCCGCAAGGCAGCGCCAACGCCAGGCTGATCGCCGCCAGGCCCAGCGTGGCGACCAGGCCGCCGACCGGGCCGTGCGGATACTGCCCGATCAGCAGCAGCAGCCAGTTGTCTTTCAGGATGTCCCACATATCAGCGCGCCCCCAGCGGACGATACCGTCGTTGCAAGATCGCGCCGCCACCCATGATGAGGAACGACAGCACCAGATAAATCGCCGTCACCACCGCATAGGCCTCGAACGTGCGGAACGTGTAGTTCTCGATTTCGCGCCCGGCCGCCGTCAGCTCCGTCACTCCGATCGCCATCGCCAGGCTGGTGTTCTTCAACAACAGCAGCGTCTGGTTCAGCAGCGGCGGAATGGCGATGCGAAACGCCTGTGGCAGCACCACGCAGCGCATGGTGCGCAGGAAGCCCAGGCCCAGCGCCCGCGCGGCCTCGACCTGCCCCGGCGCAATGCCGCGCACGGCGCTGCGCAGGTCTTCGCAGATGTAGGCCGACATCACCAGCGCGATGGCGATGCACGACATGATGAATTCACTGCCGTGGCTGTTGAGCCAGTCGCTGGCCCCTTGCGGCAGCAGCGCCGGCACGCCGAAGTACCAGAACAGGATGTGCACCAGCATGGGCACGTTGCGATGAAACGCCACATAGGTGGCGATCACCGCGTTGGCCACGGGCGAGCCCGTCAGGCGGATCACCGCCAGCAGGCTGCCCACGCCGAACGCCAGCACCCAGGACAGCCCCGCCAGCGCCAGGGTGGTGACGAATCCCCTCCACAGCCACGTTGGATACTCGCCCTGGAAAATGGCGTTGAAGTCGAAAACGTAATGCATCGAGACAGGCTCCGGCGCGCGTCGCGCATCAACCCTTGATGGCTTCGATGCGGAAGTCGCGCTTCATGTTGAACTGCGTGCCGGCGCCGAACCACTTGTCGAACACCTTACCGGCCTGGCCAGATGCCTCCATGCCGTCCAGCACCTTGTTGACCTGGTTCAACATCGCCGTGTCGCCCTTGCGCACCCCCATGCCCCAGGGCTCCACGAACAGCGCCGGCTCCAGAATTTTGACGGGCACGGCGCTGGTGGCGGCCTGATGCTGAAGCTTGACCAGCATCAGCTCAGACCCGACAAAGCCGCTGACCTTGCCTTGCTGCAAGGCCAGGAACGCGCCACTGGGGTCCTTGAACGTCACGGGGTCCACGTTGGGGATGTTCTTGCGAGCGCCTTGCTCGGACGACGAGCCGCGCACGGCGCTGACGCGCTTGCCGGCCAGGTCGGCGGGCGCCTTCAGGTCTTTCTCGGAATCGCGGGCCAGGATCTTTTGCAGGCTGACGAAATGCTGGTGCGAATAATCGATCTGCTGCGCGCGTTCGGGGCTCCAGCCCAGGTTGGCCGCCACCACGTCGACGCGACCCGCGATCAATTCGGGGATGCGGGCCTCAACGGCGATCAGCTTGAGCTCCAGCGGCACGCCCAGGCTGTCGGCCACGGCCTGGCACATATCGACTTCATAGCCGACCACGGCACGGGTCTTGGGGTCCTGGAAGCTGAAGGGCTCGGCGGTGCCCATGGTGCCGCAAATGAATTTGCCGCGCGCCTTGATGTCCTGCAACGTGTCCGCGTGCGCGGCGGGCGCCAGCGTGGCGGCAACGCCCACGGCGGCAAGAAGGCTGGCGATGGTGGTCTTCATGAATATTCCCCTTGAGTATCGGTATGTAGGTCAATCCAGCGCCGCGCAAGCCTGGGCGATGCGGCGGCATCCTTCTTCGATGTTTTCCATCGATGTGGCAAAGCTCAGGCGCAGGTACGGCGACAAGCCATAGGCCGCGCCGTCCAGCACGGCGACACCCGCGTCATCCAGCAGGTACATCACCACGTCCAAATCGGTTTGCAGCACGCGGCCGCCGGGCGTGCGCTTGCCCAGCAAGCCTTCCACCGACGGATAGACGTAGAACGCGCCCTGCGGTTGCGGGCAGCGAATACCGGGCACGGCGTTCAGCAAAGACACGATGCGGTCCCGCCGCGCATGGAAGATGGCGGCGGCGTCGGTGACGCAGTGCTGGTCTGCGGTCAAGGCCACGCGGGCGGCCGCCTGGCTGATGGCGCTGACGCAGCTGGTGCTTTGCGAGATCAGCGTGGCCATGGCGCGGATCAGCGGCTTGGGACCGCCCGCGTAACCCAGGCGCCAACCCGTCATCGCATAGGCCTTTGACACGCCGTTGATCGTCAGCGTGCGGCCCGCCAGTGCCGGCACCACGGCCGCCGGCGAGGCATGGCGCGCATCGCCATACGCCAGGTGTTCGTAGATTTCGTCGGTCAGCAACCACACGTGGGGATGGCTCGCCAGCACCTCGCCCAGCGCTTGCAGCTCCGCTTCGCTGTACATCGCGCCGGTGGGGTTGCTGGGGGTGTTCAGCAGCAGCCACTTCGTACGCGGCGTGATGGCTTGTTCCAGCGCTTGCGGCGTCAGCTTGAAGCCGTCGGCTTCGGGGCAGGCGACCACCACCGGCTTGCCGTCGTTGACCAGCACCATGTCCGGGTACGACACCCAGTACGGCGCGGGGATGATGACTTCGTCGCCGGCCTGCACGGAGGCGGCCAGCGCCGTGAAGATGAGCTGCTTGGCGCCCACGCCCACGATCAGTTCGTCCAGGCCGTAGTCCAGGCCGTTCTCGCGCTGGAACTTGGCGCGCACCGCTTCCAGCAGCGGCTTGGCGCCGACCGATGCGGTGTAGCGGATGTCGCCGCTGTTCAGCGCGTCGATGCCGGCTTTCACGATGTGCGCGGGCGTGGGCAGGTCCGGCTCACCGACCGTGAAGTCGACGATGTCGCGGCCCTGCGCGCGCAGTTGATCCACGCGCGTCTTGGCGGCCATGCTGGGCGATGGCTTGATGGCCAGGGCGCGGTCGGCCAGGAAGGCGGAGTCGGCAGCGTTCATGCCAGCCCCTTGGCGGCAAAAGCGGCCTGCATCCAGCTTTGCGTCTTATCGCCCTTGGCGATCTCGGCCATGATGCGTTCTTCCTTGGCGGCGTGCGCGTGGGCGGCCTCGATCAGGCTTTGCGCGTCGGACGCGGGAAAGCTGACCAGGCCGTCTTCGTCGCCCACCAGGATGTCGCCGGGTTGAATGACTTGGCCCCCGATCGACACGGGCACGTTGACTTCGCCCGGGCCGTCTTTGTACGGGCCACGATGGATGTGGCCGCGCGCATAGCAGGGAAAGCTGTCGGCCTCGAACGCGGCCACGTCGCGGATCGCGCCGTCGACCACCACGCCGGCGCAGCCGTGCAGCTGCAAATAGCGCTTCATGATTTCGCCCAGAACGGCGTTGGACAAGTCGCCGCCCGCATCCACCACCAGCACGTGGCCGGGCTGGATCTGCATCATGGCCTTGTAGATCATCAGGTTGTCGCCCGGGCGGGTCTTGACGGTCAAGGCAGTGCCAACAAGCTTGCCGCTGCGGTTGTAGCGGTGCAGGCCCGAGATGCCTTCGCGGCGCGCCAGGTTGTCGCTAAGGTGCGGCGTGACGATGCCGGCCAGGGCTTGGAGTACGGCGGCGGGAGCAACGGGGGAAGCCGGCAATTGGCGTGCGCCGGTAAGAATCTGAGCCATGACGATCTGCAACGTCCTCTATCGAAAGCCGCCGGTGGCAAGGGGGGTAAGACATCGGGATGCCGGCGGTCGGGGTGGGTTCAGAGCGCATGTTGCGAGCTTTTCGTTTTCAGAAAAAGGGATTAAATTTCCACGATCTATATCGCTTTTAAGAATATACGGGTTAGCCCTAGGCGGAAATTTCGGAATGAACATCACCCTTGCTCAGGGCTCGACATGCTGACCTTCAAGCAGATCGAGGCGCTGTACTGGACCGTGCGGCTGGGCACGTTTTCGGCATCGGCGCAAAAGCTGCACACCACGCAATCGGCCATCACCAAGCGCATCCAGGAACTGGAGGCGGACTTCGACGTGGCGCTGTTCGACCGATCGGGCCACCGCGCGGAATTGACGGCGCGCGGGCACGAGGTCTATGCGCTGGCCGAAGAAATGCTGGGGCATCGCGACCGCTTGCTGGTGCGCTTGAAAGGCCAGCACACGCTGACCGGCACGTTTCGCTTCGGCATCACCGAGATCACGGCGATGACGTGGCTGCCCGCGCTGATCCGCCTGCTGCGCGCGCACTATCCGCGCATCACGCTCGAGCCGCACATCGACCTGGGCGCCGACCTGCTCAAGCGCTTGCAGGCCGGGCAGCTGGACATGGCGTTCCTGCATGGGGAATTCGCGGAACCGAACTTGCAGGTGGTGGCGCTACAGCGGCTGGAATTCGCGTGGATGGGCAGCCCCGACCTGATCGACGCCAGCCGCGTCTACACGCCCGCCGACATCGCGCGCCTGCCGCTGCTGCGGCAAAGCCGCGAATCGGGCTTGAACATGATTTACGACGGGTGGCTGCGGCCGCACACGCCCGACAGCAATATCTTCACGATCAACAGCCTGATCGCAATGGCGGGGCTGACCGCCGCCGGCTTTGGCGTCAGCTGCCTGCCGCGCGATTACTTTGCGGACATGGTCAGCAAGAAGCAGCTGGTGATTGCGCGCACCAGCACCGCGCCGCCGCAATCGGTCTACAGCGCGATGTTCCGCCGTGACGCGGACGTGGCGTTTTGTGAAAGCGTGGCCGAGCTGGCCGAGAGTTGCTGCGAGTTTTCCGGCGGCATCTGAAGCCCGCCGGTGGGTCGGGCGCGGGCGTTACAACACGCCCAGGATTGCGTCGCGAGCCTGATGCGACAGCTCCAGCCGCGTGGGCAGGCTGCCATCCGGATGCCGCGCCGCCAGCGGCGGCAGGAACACCACTTCAACGGCCAGCCCCGTCGCGCCCAACACGCGCCAAAGATTGGCCACCAGGCTTTCTTCGCCAACAAAGGCGGCAAAGCCGTCGCGCTTGCCGTGGCGCAGGAAGCGCAGCGCCACCGGCTGGATCTCAACGGCCGCCGAACGCGCAGGTTCGAACAGGCTGGCATGAAATGGAAGCAGGTCGAAGCCTTCGGTCGTGGTGCCTTCCGGGAACAGCCCCACCGCATCGCCCAGCTTGAACCGGGCCTGCATGGCCTCGCCCATCGCGTGCACCGCGTGCCGTTGGCCGCGTTCGATGAACAAGGTGCCGGCGCCCGCCACCAGCCAGCCGATCACCGGCCATTTGCGGATCTCGCTTTTGGCGACGAACGAGGTGGGGCGCGCGGAATTCAGGACGAAGATATCGATCCACGACACATGGTTGGCCACCAGCAGCACGGGCCCGGTCATGCGGGGTTCGCCCTTGAAAGCGACCTTCAGGCCACAGACGGCCATCAACGCGCGAGACCATGAACGGTTCAGCCAGGCGCGCGTCGCGGGGCGGATGAAGGGGTAGACAAGGCCCACGCACACCAGGCCATAGACAATCAGCGGCAGCACCAGGGCCAGCCGTAACACAAAGCGCAGCAGCTTCAAACTGAAGTCTCCCAGGCCAGTTGGCCACCGACCACGGTGGCGCGTACCCGACCGGGCAGCATCATACCCGCGAACGGCGTGTGCGGGCTGCGGCTTTGCAGCGCCGACGGCGTCACCAGCCATTCGGCGTCCAGGTCCACCACGCAAGCATCGGCGGGCGCACCCACGCCCAGTTGCCCGGCCCGCGCCGCGCTGCTTGCTGAGCCGACTGCCGGGGTAAATGCCCAGCCGACCGTCCGGCTATTCTCCAGGCTGTTCAACACGGCGCCGGGGCCGGATGTGACGCGCGCCAGCGCGTCGGCCAGCGGCACACGATGGTCACGCGCCCATTTCAAGGTCAAGGACAGCAACAGCTCCAACGCCGTTGCCCCTGGCGTGGACGACGCGAACGGCGCCGCCTTGCCCAGCGTGTCCACGGGCGTGTGGTCCGAACACAGCGCCGCAACCAGGCCGTCGGCCAACGCCGCCTGGATGGCGTCGCGGTCACGCTGGCCGCGCAGCGGCGGTTGCAGGTGGTAGTGCGTGTCGAAGAATCCGATGTCCACGTCGGTCAGGTGCAGGTTGTGGACCGACACGTCCGCCGTCACCGCCAGCCCCTCGCGCTTGGCCGCGCGCAGCAGCGCCAAGCCCGCCGCCGTGGACAACCGCGTCAGGTGCACGCGCGCGCCCGTTGCCCGCTGCAATTCAAAAATCGTATTCAACGCAATCGTTTCCGCTTGCGGCGGCAGGCCTTCCAGCCCCAGCCGTTCGGCATAGGCGCCCCCGGCAACCACGGCGCGCGGCGCCAACCACGGGTCTTGCGGGCGCAGCCACAGCGTGTGGCCCAGCCCGCTGGCATAACGCATCGCGCCCCACAGCACACGGGTATCCGCGATGCCATGTTCGCCCTGTGCGAACGCCACGCAACCGGCCTGGGCTAGCAAGCCCATCTCAGTCAGTGTCTGGCCCGCCAGCCCCACCGTCATCGCGCCCAGCGGGTAGATGCGCGGGTGGCCGGCTTCCTGTTGGCGCATCAGCGCGTCGACCTTGCCCGGTTCGTCCGGCGCGGCGTCGGCATCCGGCGGCATCACCAGGCGCGTCACGCCGCCTGCCAATGCCGCGCGCAATTCGGCGGGCGCGAAGGCCAGACCGGTCGCGTGGCCAGGCTGCGCGACGCGGGCCGACAAGTCGACCAGGCCGGGCAACACCGCCAGGCCCTGCGCATCGAATACACGGTCGGCCTGGAAGCCGTCGGGCGCGGTGCCCACCGCGACGACATGGCCATCGGCAAGGTAAAGATCATGCCGCCCGTCCACCGCATTGGCGGGATCGATCAGGCGGCCGTTGGCGATATGCAGCCTCATGGCGCGTCTCCGGCCAGCAGGCTCAACGCGGCCAGGCGCAGATGCTGTTCCAGGTCCGCCAACTGCGCCTGCACGGGCGGCAGGCTGGCGGCCACGTCGCCGTCCACTTCCACGCCCGGCGTCAATGCGCCCACGGGCAACAGCAGCGCATCGGGTTTGGCGGCGGCAAGCGCGGCGGGCGTCAGGCCGTAGCCATGTGCGTATTCGCGCGCGGACGGCAGCAGCGCGCCGCTGATCTGCTCAACCTTCAACGGCAAGACGATGATGACGTCGGCGTCCAGCAAGCCTTCGTACAGGCTGCCGCATTCGCGCACGCCCAGCTGCGGCAAGCCTTCCGGCAGCAAGGTGCGCGGCGCGACCACGCGCACTTCGGGCACGCCCAGCGTGGTCATGGCGTGGATGACGGAACGCGCCACGCCGCAATGGCGCACGTCGCCCACCAGCGTCACGGCCAGGTTGGTCAGGTCCTGCCTTGCGTTCAGCATCGCCTGCACCAGCGCCAGGGCAGGCAAGGGGTCGGCATGCGAGCCATCGCCGGCATTAAGAATGCGCAGTCCCGGCGCGGCATGCGCGGCGGCGCAATGCGCCGCGCCACTGGCCGCGTGGCGCAATACCAGCACGCCCGGCTGCAAACCGGCCACGGTCTGCGCCAGGGGATCGCCGGCTTGCGGGTCCACGGCTTGCGCGTCCAGGACCACGGGCAGCAGGGACAGGCGCGTCGCGCAGGCGGCATACGCCTCGCGGTCGTCAGCCAGGGACAGGAACACGGGACATGGCGCGGCGATGGCGTCGGACGTGGGGGAGAAGGACGTCGGGGAGAACGATGTGGGGGAGACGGGCACGGAGGGCGTCGGCGCCGTCTCTGCCGAGCGGGCATAGCCGCGCGCATCGTCAAGCAAGCGCTGGACGTGGCGCTTGGGCAGCCCTTCCGTTGTCAGCAGATGGATGAGTTCGCCGCGGCGATCAAGTTGCGGATTGAGCATAGAAGAAGCCGGGCCGCGCGTATCACGGCGCTGGCAGGGTATCCAGATATCGTTGCAGGATAACAGCCGCTGCCATCGCGTCGTCGGCGGCGTGCGTGCCCAGCAGCCGCTGCGCTTCCATGCTGGAACCGCGTTCGTCGACCAGTTCAACGGCGATGCCGAAGCGGCCGTGCAGTTGGTTGGCGAAGCGGCGGCAGCGCGCGGTGGCGGGTTGTTCGCCGCCATCGGCGTCAAGCGCCAGCCCTACCACCACACGGTGCGGCTGCCATTCCTGCAACAGCGCCGCGATGCGGCCAAAGCGCGCATCGCGGATTTCACTGAAGATGATTTCCAGCGGGCGCGCCTGGCGCGTCAGCGTGTTGCCGATGGCGATGCCGATCTTTTTTTCGCCGAAGTCAAAACCAAGCAGTGTTTCTTCAGGCATGGCCCGCATCGCCCGCCAGCATGACCGGATCGATGCCCAGCAGCTTGAGCGCGGCCGGGTAGCGGTCTTCGGCGGGTACGTCGAAGATGATGTGATCGTCGGCGCCGACGCTGAGCCACGCGTTCTGGCCCATCTCGCTTTCCAGCTGCCCCGCGCCCCAGCCGGCATAACCCAGCGTGACCAGCATGCGTTCGGGGCCGTTGCCGTCGGCCACGGCTTGCAGCACGTCGCGCGAGGTGGTCAGCGCCATGGCGCCCATCTTGATGCTGGAGCTGTAGTCGCCCGCGGGCGCGTGCAGCACGAAGCCGCGGTCGGTCTGGACCGGGCCGCCGAAATAAACCAGCGTGTCTTTGACGGGGCCGATTTCAAGCGTCAGTTCGATGCGCTCGAACAAGGTGCCCAGCGTCAGGTCGGTAGGCCGGTTGATGACCAGCCCCAGCGCGCCGCGCTCGGTGTGTTCGCACACGTAGATGACCGAGCCGGCCAGGCTGCCCTCGACCATGCCGGGCATGGCGATCAGGAACTGGTTGGCAAAGTTGGCCGCCTGCGTGGTGGCGGATTCGTGGTGTTTTTCCGTCATGGCAACCCCTTTGGGTAGTCTGAAAGAACCGTCGACGTGGCACACGGCGGCGTGGCCAGCTTGCCTGTCGGCAGACCGTCGTCGGTTGCGTTGGATGGGGCGATGCCCCATCTTACGAGCCCTGGCGGAATGGGTCAGCGGGTCGGGTTCAGATTTCCATCAATTCGAAATCCTCTTTCCGGGCGCCGCATTCGGGACAGACCCAGTTCGGCGGCACGTCTTCCCAGCGGGTGCCGGGCGCGATACCTTCGTCGGGGAGGCCGGCCTCTTCGTCATAGACCCAGCCGCAAATCAGACACATCCAAGTACGCATAGTTCTCTCTTACATCAATTCCCGACCCGGTTCCCCGTGGCGGGGCAAAGGTGGGGGGCTTCCATTAGAATGGGGACAATCTTACCGAAACCCAATAGGGGTTCCCCTGATTCACCTCAAAATGAGTCCGGGTACTCCGCTCAAAGCTCAAGCGCTGTCCACGTGGCCCCCGTTACCCCCCCTCTCGTTTTGGTCTTCGGCCCGTTTGATCCCTCGGGATCGGACGGCCTGCCCGCGGACGCCGTTACCTGCGCCCGCCTGGGCTGTCATGGCCTGGCGGCCGTGACCGCACTGACTGTGCAGGACACTGCCGGCATCGAAGAAATCCATCCCGTTTCGCCCGACCTGCTGGACGACCAGGCACGCTGCCTGCTGGAAGATATGTCCGTGCAGGCCATCAAGGTGGGCGGACTATACACCGCGGAAACGGCAAGCGTGGCCGCGCAGGTGGCCGCTGACTACAGCCAGGTGCCGCTGGTGTTGCACCTGGGCCAGCGCGCCCCGCTGCCCGCCGACGCCGCCGATGAAGACGACGCCGACGACCTCCTGGCCGCGACGCTGGAGCTGGTGCTGCCGCAGACGAATCTGCTTGTCATCGAACACCTGCGGCTGGCCCAGTGGCACGCCGACGGCGACATCGATATCGGGGACGCCCCGTCCCCCATGCACGCCCTGGTGGCGGCCGGCGCGCAGTGGGTGTTGGTGCTGGGCAGCCCGCAGCGGCCCGGCCACTTCGCCAACGTGCTGCTCGGCCCCAGCGGCCAGACCCACACCTGGCCCTGGCAGACCCCGCCCGACCGCAACGGCGACGCCGGCGGCCTGGCCGCCACGGCCATCACCGCCATGCTGGCGCGCGGGCTGGACATGCCGGAAGCCGTGCGCCAGGGCCTGGCACATGCCGATGCCTCGGTGGCCGCCAGCTTCCTGCCGGGCATGGGCCGGCGCATTCCCAACCGGATCCAACCGCAATGAAACCCCTGCGCTTTCCTTCCGGCCTGTACGGCGTAACGCCCGAATGGGACGACACCGACCGCCTGCTGCAAGCCGTGCGCAAGGCCGCTGAAGGCGGCATGCGCTCCCTGCAATTGCGCCGCAAGAACGTGCCCGACGCCGTGCGTGCGGCGCAAGCGCGCGCCCTGGCGCCGCTGTGCCGCGAGCTTGGCGTGGTGTTCCTGATCAACGACGACTGGCGCCTGGCGCTGGACGTGGGCGCCGACGGCGCGCACGTCGGCCGCGACGACGAAAGCCTGGCGCACATCCGCGCCGAAGCCGGCCCCGACCTGATTCTGGGCGGCTCCAGCTACGACGACCTGACCCGCGCCCGCGAACTGCTGGACGCCGGCGCCGACTACATCGCCTTTGGCGCCATGTTCGCGTCCACCGTCAAGCCGGACACCGTGCGCGCGCCGCTGTCGGTGCTGACCGAAGCGCGCCGCCTCGTCGACGAGCGCGACGCGCCCCGGCCCGCCGTGGTCGCCATCGGCGGCATCACGCCCGACAACGCGCCGCTGGTGGCCCAGGCCGGCGCCGACGCCATCGCCGTCATCACCGCCCTTTTCGAAGCGCCCAGCATCCGTGCCGCCGCAGTGGCCTGCTCCGCGCCCTATTCCGCCAACCCTCTTCGCAAGCCTTGAACGCCATGTCCCGTAACGAACAGCTTTTCGATCGCGCCTGCCGCAGCATCCCCGGCGGCGTCAACTCGCCCGTGCGGGCCTTCCGCTCCGTGGGCGGCACGCCGCGCTTCATCAAGCGCGCGCAAGGGCCGTACGTGTGGGACGCGGACGACAAGCAGTACATCGATTACGTGGGTTCGTGGGGCCCCGCCATCCTGGGCCATTCGCACCCTGAAGTGGTGCGCGCGGTGCAGGAAGCGGCCGTCAACGGCTTGTCGTTCGGCGCCCCCACCGAAGCCGAAATCGATCTGGCCGAAGTGCTGATCTCGCGCCTGCCCTCGCTGGAGCAGGTGCGCCTGGTCAGCTCGGGCACCGAAGCCACCATGACGGCCATCCGGCTGGCGCGCGGCGCCACCGGCCGCGCCAAGATCGTGAAGTTCGAAGGCTGCTATCACGGGCACTCCGACAGCCTGTTGGTCAAGGCCGGTTCGGGCCTGCTGACCTTCGGCAACCCCAGCTCGGCCGGGGTGCCGCCGGAATTCGTGTCGCACACGCTGACCCTGGAATACAACAACCTGGATGCCGTGCGCGAAGCCTTCGCCCAGCACGGCGCCGACATCGCCTGCATCATCGTCGAGCCGGTTGCCGGCAACATGAACCTGATCAAGCCCGCGCCCGGCTTCCTGGAAGGGCTGCGCGAAGTTTGCACCCAGCACGGCGCGCTGCTGATCTTTGACGAAGTGATGACGGGTTTCCGCGTAGGTCCGCAAGGCGTGCAGGGGCTGACCGGCGTCAAGCCGGACATCACCACGCTGGCCAAGGTGATCGGCGGCGGCATGCCGGTGGGCGCCTTCGGCGGCAGCGCCGACGTCATGAAGCACATCGCCCCGCTGGGCGGCGTCTACCAGGCGGGCACGCTGTCGGGCAACCCGGTGGCCGTGGCCGCCGGCCTGGCCACGCTGCGTTTGATTGCCGCGCCCGGCTTCTATGACAAGCTGGCCGCGCAAACCGCCAAGCTGGCCCAGGGCCTGCAAGAACGCGCTCGCGCCGCCGGCCTGGCGTTTTCGGCCGACTCGGTGGGCGGCATGTTCGGCATTTACTTCAGCAACACGATCCCGACGTCGTTCGCCGAAGTCTCGCAATGCGATACCGCCGCGTTCAACCGCTTCTTTCACGCCATGCTGGACCACGGCGTGCACTTCGCGCCGTCGGCATTCGAAGCGGGCTTTGTGTCGGCCACGCACGACGACGCGGTGATCCAGTCCACGCTGGATATCGCTGAAAAGGTCTTCGCCGCCATCTAGGCATCCGGGCGGCACGGGCGCCGGGCGGCAAGCCTGGCGCCGGTTTCTGTTCAGGGCGTTTTGTAGTGCTCGTACAGGGCCGTCACGTCCCGCACATACGCCTGCGTTTCGGCATACGGCGGTACCGCATCGTATTTGCGCACCGCCCCTTCCCCCGCGTTGTACGCCGCCAGCGCCAGATCCAGCCGGCCGGGATACTGGTCGATCAGCCGACGCAGATGGCGCGAGCCCGCCCGCACATTCGTTGCCGGGTCCACCAGGGCGCGCTCGATATCGTCCACCGCCAGCACCGACGCCGCTGTCGCCGGCATCAGCTGCATCAAGCCCAGCGCGCCCTTGGGCGAACGCGCATCGCTACGAAAACCCGATTCAATCGCAATGACCGCCGTCAGCAAGGCGCGGTCCACGCCCGAGTCCTGGGCGGCCCGTTCGATCAGGCCATCGTGCGCGGTAGGCTTGGCCTCGCCCCAGCGCAGCGCGCGTGATGTCGGTGCCAGCGCGGCCAGGCGGGCGCCGTCGCCGGCTTGCGGCGCGCAGTCCAGACAGACCTTCATGCCGTTGCCCCGCCACGCCGTCCGCGTCTGCGCCCGCTTGTAATGCTTGGCATAGCCGGTCGGCACCTTCATGGCGCGCCAGACGCCGTAGGGGTCCTTGTAGCGGTAGATCTCGGCAGCCTGCGCGGGGCGCGAGGGCGCCAGCGCCAGAGCGCCCAACGCAATCGCCATCAGCACCGCCATGCCGCCCGCACGTGCCACAAAGGCGTTGAAGGCCAGCGGAATGGGTCGGTGTCGAGGGTCCATGGTTGGGGCTCCGGCGGCGTCCAAAGACGCGTTGGCGAGCCCCTATGCTGCGGCGGTCGACCCGGTTTGTCGCTAGGCCCTACGCCCTAGTCCCTTGCCCGAGGACGCGCCCGCTGGGAACCTGGGGGACATACCTAGGACATACGGCGGACGCGAAGCTCAATATGTCGTAATATTTCGATTATTTTCCAAATGAATGAACCTGGCCGATCGTGCCAGGCACGGAGAGGCAAAGATGGACGCAGAAAACACGCTCCAGCTGGTGCTGGAAGCCAGCACCAACGTCCTGACGGCAATCTACACGCCGCCCCCACGCCAGGACCCCTCTGCCCAAGACCCCGCACAATCCTCTGCCGGCGCCGGTCCCGACGCCGCGACCGACTCAGGTTCCGCCTCCGCCGACGGCGACGCCGATGCGCAGCAGGCCGACGCCGACCTGGCCGTCGAAGCCGAACCCGCCCCGCCCTTCAATACCGACATCCCCAGCTGGGACACGCTAACCGCCGCCGCCGTCGCCAACGGCTGGGGCGCCGAAGCGCTGGACAACCACGCCGTGCTGGCCTTTATCGACCGCTGCCGCACCGCCACCGAACCGGTCCAATTCCCGGTGGGCATGGTGGTGGACGGCGCGTTCGAGCTGGAACTGGACCCCAACCGCATGACCGCGTTGCTGACGCTGCACCCGCCCAAGGGCGGCAAGCCGGTCACGCTGGACACGCTGCGCCAGGCCGTGGCCGACCGCGGCATCGTGCACGGCGTGCTCGACCAGGCGCTGGCCGAGGCCGTTGAAAAGGGCACGCGTGAAACCGTGGTCATCGCCCGGGGCACGCCGCCCACGCGCGGCACCCCCACCCGCTTCGAAAGCCTGCTGGACCGCCTGAAACCGCGCGCGCAGGAAATCGATGAGTTGGCGCAGGTGGACTACCGCGACCTGGGCAGCCTGCTGCTGGTATCGCCCGGCACGCCCTTGATGCGCCGCATACCGCCGCTGCCCGGCGTGGACGGCGTCACCGTGCTGGGCGAACCGGCCTTGCCCGATGAACTGCCCGACACCCCGTTTTCCCGCGACCTGTCGGGCGTCGAGGTGGACCCAGAAGATCCGCTGCTGCTGCGCGCCACCATTGCGGGCACGCCCACCTTGATCAGCCACGGCGTGCAGGTGAACCCGATGGTCGAGGTGGACGCCGTCAACCTGTCCACCGGCAACATCACCTTTGAAGGCTCGCTGCAAGTGCGCGGCGACATCGCCGCCACGATGGAAGTACGCGTGACGGGCGACGTCGTGGTCAACGGCACCATCGAAGCGGCCCTGGTGGAAGCCGGTGGCAGCGTCACGGTCAAGGGCGGCATCATCGGCATGGCGGAAGCCTTGCAGGACCCGTCCGCCACCGCGCGCACCGCGCACATCGTCTGTGGCGGCATGCTGCGCGCCAAATTCATCGAAAACGCGATCATCAGCGCCGGGCAGGACGTCGAAGTGGAACGCGAGATCCGCCAGAGCAGCATCGCGGCGGGCGGCAGCGTCCACGTTGGGCCGCCCAACACGCAGCAAAGCGCCATCACCGGCGGCCAGATCCGCGCGCTGAACGCCGTGCGCGCCGGCACCATCGGTTCACCGTCGGGCATCCCCACCCTGGTCCAAGCCGGGCTGGACCCGCACGCCGACATCAAGCGTTCCGCGTTGACGCGCAAGCGCCTGAAGATGAACGAGGAAAAGGCCAAGCTGGAACAGCTGCTGATGTTCTTGCAGGCCAATCCGCAACGCGCCCCGGGCGACGTGGTCGAGCGCGCGCGCAACACCCACGTCAAACTCAGCGGCGACTTGATCGCCCTGGACGAGGAAGAGGGGCAACTCGTGCGCGACCTGCAACCGCTGCACACGGCCACCGTCACCGCCACGCGCCGCTTTTGCAGCGGCGCGAAGATTCAGCTGGGCAACAAGGTGCAGGAATTCCTGGAAGACCAGGTGGGCGGCAAGGCCGGTCTGGAAGAAGGCGAGATCGTTATCCGCTAGCTCGGCTCGGCGGGCTCAGGGTGCCAGTTCCTTGAACCACACGCGCGGCGAAATGCCACGGTCGGGGCCCAGGATGGAAAAGCCGCCGTCCACCGGGATGTCCACACCCGTCATCCACGAGGCCGCGTCCGAGCAAGCGAAGCACACGGCGGCGGCAATTTCGTCGCCCGACCCGACCCGGCCCAGCGGATGAAAATGCGCCCCCACGGCGTCCGCCGCCTGGCGCGATCCGCCCGACAGCTGTTCAACGGACGGCGACCACGTCCACGCCGGCGACACCGCCAGCACGCGCACGCCGGCCGGCGCCAATTCCACCGCGAAGTTCTTGGTGATTTGCAGCATGGCCGCCTTGGACGCCGGATACAGCGCGCGCCCGGCCGCGCCGAACTTGCCGCCCGTGCTGCCCATGTTGACCACCACGCCCCCGCGCGGCAAATGCGGCGCGGCCAGCTGCGTGAAGATGGCGGCGGACACCAGGTTGGTGTCCAGCGTGGCGTGCCATTCGTCGCGCGATGACGCCAGCCCGCGGTCGGCGTACTGGCAGGCGTTGTTCACCAGAATGTCGAGCCGGCCAAAGCGCGCCAGCGCGGCGTCGATGCAGCGCTGAATCTGCGCATCCTCGCCGATGTCGGTTTCGCAATACAGCGCGCGCCCGTCCAGTTCTTGCGCCAGTGCCTGGCCGGCCGGTGCGTTGCGCCCCACCAGCACCACGTTGGCGCCCGCCGCCGCCAGGCCGCGCGCGATGTCCGCGCCCAGGCCCTGCGTGCTGCCGGTGATGATGGCGGTCTTGCCGGCCAAGCCGGGAAAGCCTGAAAAGTCCATGAAGAATCCTTGATCAATGCGGCGCGGCTGCCCAGCGCATCGCTTGCGCCACCGAACCCGTTTGCGCAATCAGCCGCATGCTGGCCAGCGAGGCCTCATGCACGGACAGGTCGGCGGACGCGCACGCGTCCTCGGCCACCATCACCTCAAAACCAATATCGGCGGCGTGGCGCACCGTGCCTTCCACCACCGAATGCGTGGCCACGCCGGCCACCACCAGCCGGCGCGCGCCGATTACGCGCAGCGTTTCCTCTAGCGGCGTGCCGTAGAAGGCGCTGATGCGGGTGTGCTTCACCACGAACTCGCGCGGGCTTGCCGCCACGGGTTGCAGCCCGTCGTAGAACTCGCTGCCCCACTGGCCCTCTGGTACCGCGCCAATCGACGCCACGTTGCGAAAGATGGCGCAGTTGGGCAGCAGGTCGGCGTAGTCCGGACGAAACGCAATGCGCACGTGCACGATGGGCAACGATTGCGCGCGCGCACCCTCCAGCAGCGCCGCCGCGCTATCCAGCAGGCGCTGGCGCGCGCCATTGTCCGCATCCAGCCCGACGCGGATCTTGCCGTCGGGATGCAGCACGTCGTTCTGGTAGTGCAGCGCCAGCACCGCGGTATCCGCCGACATCACACGAACACCTCGAACACATCGTGCACGTCGTCGCAATTGACCAGGTCCACGCGCTTCATGCGGATGCGCCAGCTGTCGCCTTCGGCGGCCAGCTTGTGCGTGTAGCGGCCCGCCAGCTGGCGCGGCTGTCGCTTGCGCCATTCGGTCATCTGGAACGCGGAATGCACCACCAGGTTGCCGCCCGCGTCCACGCCTTCCACCTGCACCCCGCCCACCAGCCGCACGCTGCGCGTAGGCGGCTGCTGCGACCAGTTGCGCGGATGCTCCAGCCGCCGGATGCGTACATCGCGCAGCATGCGGTCTTCCCAGAACAGCGAGATATGGTCGTACGGGCTTTGCTGCCCGTGCACGCGCGGCATCCAGTACATGCCGTCCTGCGTCCACAGCGCCTGCCAGTCGTCGTAGCGGCGCTCGTCCAGCAGCCGGGCCTCGCGATACAGGAACTGCGCGATGCGGTGATACGCATCGGCGGGCACCTCGGCGGGCGACAGGTCGGCCGTGCCGACATCGAAATCCAGGTCTAGCAGCATGCGCCTTCTCCCGTGGCGGGCGCGTTCGACGCCGCGCCGGCCTCCATGTAGGTCTTCCAGGCGCGGAACTGGTTGCGCATGGGCAGTTCGCTGGTGCCGTTGACGGACACCATGCCGTCCGCGTCGCTGCGGTCGCTGCCGTGATAGCGGTGCATGCTGACCCATTCCCCGCCGCGCGTGGCGTTGCCTTCCTGACAGCGGTTGTAGAGCTCAATGTCGTCGGGCATGACGTTGGACGACGGCGAATTGATAACGTTGGCGTACAGCATCGCGCGCTTGAAGACGCCGTCGGGCGCGCCCTTGCAGCGGAACGTCTGGATTTCTATCAGCGTGCGGTCCACGGCAATGGGGCGAATCACGCGAAATTGCTGAAACACCGTGTGAGGCGAGCCGCTGCCGTAGATGACGGTGTTGTGGCGGTTCATGCCCAGGATTTCACGCGCGCGGTCTTCACCATACGCGGCGCTCAGCGTGTCGAAGTGCGCGCGCGACACCGGATCGCGTTCGGCGGCGCCGGGGTTGAAGATGCCTTCCATATAGCCGTGGCCGTTGTCGTAGGCGCGCAGCTCCAGCTTTTCCCAGAATTCGTAGGGCTCGCCGTTGCCGTCCATGATGTGCAGCTCAAGCGGCATTTCGCCCATTTCCTTGGCCTCGTCGCGCGCCGCCGCGTAGGACGATTCGTGCGTGACGCGGGCGTGCATCGTGTCGTGCAGGTTTTCGTAGAACACCTTCCAGTTCGACCGCTGCATCACGCGGAAAATGCCGCCGGCCACTTCCACCTCGCCCACCGGCGAGCGGTCGCACAGGTTGTCGATGGACGAGCGCACGCCGCCCAGGAAGTCGACCAGCGCCGGGCCTTCCTTGGCCTGGCTGGCGAACACGAAGCCGCGATAGCTTTCCACGCGCGCCAGGCGGCGCATCGAGAACGCCGGGTCGGTGGGGTCATACGACGTACCTTCCAGGCCCTGCTTGAGCGGCACGCCCAGATGGCTGCCGTCCAGCTTGAACGTCCAGGCGTGGTACGGGCAGCGGAAGAACTTGCCCACGCAGCCCTCGCCGTCCGCCACCACCTTGGCGCCCTTGTGCGGGCAGCGGTTGTACAGCACGTGCACGCGGCCGTCGGACGCGCGCACCATCAGCACGTCCTGATCGCCCACGCGGGTGGTGTGATAGTCGCCCGTCTTGGGCACCTGGCTTTCATGGCCCACGTAGATCCAGGCGCGGCCGTAGATGCGTTGCATCTCCAGGTCGAAGATGGCCGGATCGGTGTAGACGCCTCGGTGCACGCTGTCGCCACGCACCATCTCGGACAGTTGTTGGTCGGTGTAAGACATCAGGCGCTCCTACTTGTTCTCGCTGTCTTTCCAACGCGCCATCAGCGTGTTGGACGGCAGGGTTTCATCCAGCAACTTGGCGGCGGTCTCGCGGCCCGCCACCGGCAAGCCGGTGGGGTCCAGCAGGCCCACCTGCACCAGCACGCTGGCCTGGTCCCAATAGATGTGCTCGTGATAGAGCTTGTCGCCCCGGAACTTCACCACGGCAAGCAGCGGAATTTCCACGGTGCGGCCGGTGGGCGGCACGCCGGGCAGCATCCAGTCGATCTCGGTGGTGTGCGTGAAGCAGAACAGCAGTTCGTCCACGATCTGGGTGGCGCCCACGGTACGCGACAGCGGAATCAGGCGCGTGTCGGGCGGGTTGCCGTTGACGAAATGGTGCTGGTAGAAACGTGACAGTTCCTTGTGGCCCACGCCGCCCGTCATGGTGGGGATGTGGTTCACGTAGGGTTCGGCCACCATCGTCGCCATCGTGGCGGCCACGTCGCGCGTGCCGAATTCGTATTCGCAGTGCTTGTCCCACAAGTACGAATAATCGAACTCGGGGCCGATGGCGCGTTGCAGCGCGGCCATGCTGCGCTGGTGCGCCATCAACGCGGCGGGCTTGTCGTAGTGATCGCCGCCCGTGCGCGCAAAAGCGTGGTCCATGCCCGGGTACACGTACAGCTCGACGCCGGGCTTGCCCCCCAGCGCGTCCAGGATGCGCTGGCGCGCGGCGGGCGGACAGAAACCGTCCTGCTCGGCAATGTGCAGCACCAGGCGGCCGCGCAGGTTGGCGGCTTCGTCCAGGCTGTCTTCGATGCCCACGCCGTAATACCCCACGGCCACGTCCACATCGGTGCGGCAGGCGGCCAGATAGGCCAGCTTGCCGCCCAGGCAATAGCCCAGTACGCCGACGCCGCCCTGCTGCTCGGGCAAGTCGCGCAGCAGGGTGATGGTGGCGGCAATGTCCTTTAAGCCCTGCTCGACGTCAAAGCCCTGATACAGCTCGAACGCGCGCGGCATGTCGGCCGGGCCGTCGGTCAGTTCAATGCCGGGTTGCTGGCGCCAGAACAGGTCGGGCACCAGCACCACGTAGCCCTCTTCGGCCAGCAGCTGCGCGGCGCGGCGCATGAAGTCGTTCACGCCGAAGATTTCCTGGCACAGCACCAGGCCCGGGCCATGGCCCGAGGCGGGCACGGCCAGATAGGCGCTGAAGGTCTTGCCGTCGTGCGAGGGAACGGTCACCTCGCGCGTCGTGATGGATGGGGTCATGCGGTTCTCCTGTGTTGCAACGTGCCCGCGGCGCGATTGCCGTGGCGGCCGGCGCCTATTTCATCTGGCAGGCGGCGGCGAACGGGTCCTGGTACTGCGTCAGCACCGTGCCCGACAGCTTGTTGGCCAGCTTGCCGTCCGCGCCCGCCTCGACGACGCGCAGGTAGTAGTTCTGGATGGGGTATTGGTTGCGGTTGAACTTGAAGTCGCCCCGCACCGATTTGAAATCCGCGCGCCGCAGCGCCGGGCGCAGCGCGTCGGCGTCCAGCTTGCCGCCCGTTTGCCGCACGGCGCTGTCCAGCAGCATGGCCGCGTCATAGCCCTGCGAGGCATACAGCGTGGGCGTGCGCTTGTAGGTCTTCTTGAAGTCTTCGACGAATTTCTGGTTGGCCGGGTTGTCCAGGTCGGCGGCCCACTGCGACGTGTTGCGCATGCCCGCAATCGGCGCGCCCACCGCCGCGATGGTGTCTTCGTCGCCCGAGAAACCGGGGGCCAATAGCGCGATGTCCTTGGACAGGCCCGCGCCGTTGAATTGCTTGATGAAGTTCACGCCCATGCCGCCGGGCAAAAAGAAAAACACCGCGTCGGGCTTGCTGGCGCGCAGCCGGGTAATCTCTACGCCGTAGTCCAATTGGCCCAGCTGCGTGTAGATCTCCTCGGACAGCCCGCCCTTGTACAGACGCTTGAAGCCGTTGAGCGATTCGCGGCCGCCCGGGTAGTCGGGCGCAATCAGCGCCACGCGCTTGTAGCCCTGGTCCATGGCGTACTTGCCCATGGCGGCGGGGATGTCCTCGTTCTGCCAGGCCACCGCGAAGAAGTTGGGGTTGCAGCCAGCGCCCGCGTAGTTCTCGGGGCCCGTGTTGGTGCTGAGGTACACCGTGTTCGATTGCAAGATGGCGGGCATCACCGGCAGCAGCACGTTCGAGAACACGATGCCCGTCATGACATCCACGCGGTCGCGCTTGAGCAGGCGTTCCACCGCCTGGCGGCCTGCGTCCGCCTTCTGCTGGTCATCGGCCACGATGACTTCGGCAGGCAGGCCGCCCAGCTTGCCGCCGGTATGTTGCAGCGCCAGATTGAAGCCGTCGCGGATCTCATTGCCCAGCGCCGACCCCGGCCCGGACAACGTCGTCAGCAACCCCACCTTGACCTTGTCCGCCGCCCCGGCGCTTGCCATGGCGGACATACAGACCAGCGCCGCCAGCGCGCGCCGGCTCCAAAGATGTTGAATCATGGGCCACCCCGTTTTCGCCGCCAGCCACGCTGGCGCAAAGCTGACAGATCCCGTCTGCCGTCGGTACACGCATGCCGCCGATCGAAGTCGCCAAGCTTACGCGCCGTGACGACGCCCTCCAATACCCGCAAGAGAGCTTGGGCTAGCGTATGCCGCCCGGGTGCGCCGCTCTATCCGTTTCCGCCCAGCCTTATCCGGGATTCACTTAATTCCAAACCCTGGCCGATTAATTTATTCTGGCCCCCGATACGGGAGCGTTCCCGTTCCGGAGGCTTCCATGCACGGCTGGTCACGACGAGAACTTGCGCCGCTATTCAAGCGCCGCGTGTTCAGCTCCACGCAACAGGACGAGACACGCACGCGCGTGTCCGAAGCGCTGAAGGAACACCGGCTGACCTGGAAGGGCGGCCGCGTGGACGCCGAGCTGAACCGGGGCCGGTTTGGCGCGCTGACGGTCTGTACGTTGCGCTACGGCGCCGAAGTGCATATTGAGCCCGACCGCTTGCAGGATTTCATGCTGGTGCAGGTGCCGCTGCGGGGCCGCGCGCGCATTGAATGCGGCGACGACTGCGTGGACGCCCATCCCGATTGCGCCGCCGTCATCGCGCCGAATCGCCCGCTGCGGCTGCACTGGGAGGCCGGCTGCGAACAGCTGCTGTTGAAGATTCCACGCGGCAAGCTCGAAGCCATCGGCCGCCGCGCCTTTGGCGAGGCCGCCACCCTGCCGCTGGACTTCAGCCCCGCGCTGCGCCTGGACAACCCCGTGGGCGCGGCCTGGCGCAGCATGGTCACCAGCATGATTCACCTGCTGCCCACGCTGGATGACGGCGCCCTGCGCCCGCCCTCGGCATGGCTGGAACACCTGGAAGACACGCTGGTGCTGCACCTGCTGTACAACCAGCCCAACAGCTGGCAGTCGCACGCGGGCCAGTCGCCCCGCTTGCCGCGCCGCCTGACGCTGGCGGAATCGTATATGCGCGAGCACCTGGCGGCCCCGCTGACCTTGACCGACATCGCCCGCCACGCCGGCGCCAGCGCCACCGCGCTGACCCGCTTGTTTCAGGAACACCGGGATACCACGCCCATGATCGCGCTGCGCGCGCTGCGGCTGGACACGGCGCGGCAAAAGCTCAAGACAGACGCCCACGCCAGCGTCACCGACGTGGCGCTGGGCGTGGGCTTTGGGCACTTGGGCAGGTTCTCGGAGTATTACCGGGAACGGTTTGGCGAACTGCCGCGCGAGACGCGGCGCGGGCAAGGGTAGAACGCGGCCCGGGGCAAAGCCCCGGAATCAAGCCGCCCTTGGCCCCAGCTCAGGTGGCGGGCACCACCGCCGTCACTTCGATTTCAACCTTGGCGCGGTCCTCGACCAGGTCCGCCACTTCCACCGCCGTCATCGCCGGAAAGTGCCGGCCGATGAACTCGCGGTAGTGCTTGCCGATGGCCGGATACGCCGCCACATAGGCCTCCTTGTCGGTGACGTACCACGTCATGCGCACGATGTGTTCGGGCTTGGCGCCGCCTTCGGCCAGGATGGCGACAATGTTCGACAGCGTCTGGCGGACCTGGTCCGCCAGATCATCCGATTCGAATTGCTGCTGCCCATTCCACCCCACCTGCCCGCCCACGAACACGAGCTTGCTGCCCACCGTCATTTCGGTAAGCACACCATTCGAATAGCCCCGGGGCGCCATCCAATCCGGCGGTTGCAGAATCTTCATAACGTCTCATCCTATTTATAAAAAACAAACGACTGGGTGGTCTCGCGGCGTCAGGCCGCGGGAACCAGATAAGCCTGCATGCGTTCCCGCAGGTCGGCAGGCATGGGCATGGACTTCATCGTCCGTAAATCCACCGTCACGATCGTCAGCGTGGCTGACAGGCGCAACTGTCCGTCCGGCCCTTCAAAGCGCACCAGCGCCTTGAACGACGCGCCGCCGATACGCTGGACTTCCAGCGTTTGGCGCAGGCGTTCATGCCAGCGGCTGGGCGCGCTGAAATCGCACGTCACCGACGCCATGGGCGTGCCGATATGCCGGTCCACATGCAGGGCATGGAAAGGCAGGCCCATGCCCTTGTCGAACCATTCTTCGACAAAGTCATTGATCATTTCGAAATAGCGGGGGTAGAACACAATGCCCGCCGGGTCGCAATGACGAAAGCGGACTTCTACCTGGCTGGTGAATGCTGCGGCCATGATGAGTTCCTGAGTTTCTGATTTCCTGATTTCCCGACTTCGCGTTCAAGCCATCTTGCGCAGCGCAAAGCGTTGCAGCTTGCCGGTTTCGGTACGGGGCAATGCGGTCACGAATTCAATGGCGCGCGGATATTTGTACGGGGCGATGCTGGCCTTTACGAACGCCTGCATGTCGGCCACCAGCGCATCGCTGGCCGTGTAGCCGGGCTTGAGCACCACAAACGCCTTGACCAACTGGCCGCGCTCGTCGTCCTGCGCGCCGACCACGCCGCACTCGGCCACGGCTTCGTGGCGCAGCAGCGCGTCTTCCACTTCCGGCCCGGCGATGTTGTAGCCGGCCGAGACAATCATGTCGTCGTTGCGCGCCTGATAGTACAGATAGCCGTCATCGTCCTGCATGAACGTGTCGCCCGGCAGGTTCCAGCCCTGCTGTACAAACCGGCGCTGGCGCTCGTCGGCCAGGTAGCGGCAGCCGGTGGGGCCTTTGATGGCCAGGCGGCCGACCGTGCCGTTGGGCACCGGCTTCATATCGTCGTCCACCACTTGCGCCACGTAGCCCGGCACCACCTTGCCGATGGCGCCGCGCTTGACGGCCTCGGGCGGGCTGGACACGAACACATGGATCATTTCGGTGCCGCCGATGCCATCGATCATTTCGATGCCGCTGGCCTGCTTCCACAACTGACGCGTGGCGTCCGGCAACGCTTCGCCCGCCGACACGCTTTTCTTCAGCGACGACAAATCAAACTTGCCGACCAGCGCGGCCATCTGGCGGTAGAACGTGGGCGCGGTGAAAACGATGGTGGCGCGGAAGTCCTGGATCAGTTCAAGCAGGCTTTCCGGCGACAGCTTTTCCGCCAGCACCGTGCTGGCGCCCACGCGCAGGGGAAAGCACAGCAGCCCGCCCAGGCCAAACGTGAAGGCCAGCGGCGGCGTGCCGCAGAAGATATCGTCGGGGCCAGGCTTGATCACATGCTTGGGGAACAGGTCGCACATCGCCAGCACGTCGCGATGAAAGTGCATGCAGCCCTTGGGCGAGCCCGTGGTGCCGCTGGTAAAGGCGATCAGGCACACGTCGTCGGCGGCGGTATCGCAAGCGGTGAAATCGTCGGGCTTGGTGGCGGCCAGCGCGTCCAGCGCATCGGGCGCGGCGTCATTGAAAAACATCACCTGCGTCAGCTGCGGGCAATGATGCTCGTGGTCGGGCTGCGCGCAGAACTGTGCTTCTTCCTTCAGGCGCGCATCGCACAGCACCGCCTGGATCTGCGCCTTTTCAATGATCTGCTTGAGTTCCTTGGCGCGCAGCAGCGGCATCGTCGGCACCGTCACCAGCCCCGCCTTGATCGCGGCCAGCCAGGCCGCCGCCATCATCGGGTTGTTCGGACCGCGCAGCAGCAGACGGTTGCCGGGCGCGAGGCCCATGTCCTCAGTCAGCACGCGCGCAATGCGGTTGGTCAGCGCGGCCAGCTCGCGATAGCTCATCGTGGCTTGCTTGTCGCCGTCGCGCC
This sequence comes from Achromobacter sp. RT286_PF, assembly GCF_059760425.1. Taxonomy (NCBI): domain Bacteria; kingdom Pseudomonadati; phylum Pseudomonadota; class Betaproteobacteria; order Burkholderiales; family Alcaligenaceae; genus Achromobacter; species Achromobacter sp. RT286_PF. Next base: position 45,395 of record NZ_JCBAMR010000026.1, on the reverse strand, counting down.
AGCGCAGCGCAACGCGATCGCCAAAGCCGCGATCGGCCATGGCATCCACCAGTTCAACAGCGCAATTGAACCGCTTGGGGTAGGCCACGTCGGGGCCATCAAGCAGGAACTCGGGCCATTGATCGCCCGGGGGTAGATTGTCCCGGGCAAAGGTGTCGATGTGGGCGGATACTTCCATGAAATTCCCCTTGATGTGCGATGCGGTGCGGTGTGGTTTTTTCTTGCTGGAAGGCGAGGGCTCGATGGCCCCTTACGACTTCAACAATTCACGGGCAATGATCAACTTCTGCACTTCGGTGGCGCCTTCGTAAATACGCAGCGCTCTGATTTCCCTGTAAAGCTTCTCCACCGGCATCCCCGATACCACGCCCGCGCCGCCAAACATCTGCAAGGCGCGGTCGATCACGGTCTGCGCCGATTCCGTGGCCGTCATCTTGGCCATCGCGGCTTCGCGCGTGGTGCGCAGCTTTTGCACGTCGCGCATCCACGCGGCGCGATACGTCAGCAACGCCGAGGCGTCGATGGCGGTCGCCATGTCGCCCAGCGCGGCTTGCGTCAGTTGCAGGTCGGCCAGCGTCTGGCCGAACATGCGGCGCGACTTGGCGCGCGCCAGGCCTTCGTCCAGCGCGCGGCGCGCAAACCCCAGCGCGGCCGCCGCCACCGAGGCGCGGAAAATATCCAGCGTCATCATGGCCAGCTTGAAGCCCTGGCCCGCATCGCCCAAACGATGCGAGGCCGGCACGCGGCAGTTGTCGAACGTGATCGTGGCCAGCGGGTGCGGCGCGATCAGTTCGATGCGTTCGCTGACGTCAAACCCCGGCGTGTCGGCATCCACCACAAAGGCACTGATACCGCGCGCGCCCGGGGCCTCGCCGGTGCGGGCAAACACCACGTAGAAATCCGCGATGCCACCGTTCGAGATCCACGTCTTGGTGCCGTTCAGTACGTAATGGTCGCCTTCCTGCCTGGCTTCGCAAGCCAGCGCGGCCACGTCGGAACCGGCATCGGGTTCCGACAGCGCAAAGGCGGCAATGGCTTCGCCCCGCGCCACGCGCGGCAGGTAGCGTTGGCGCAATTCGTCCGAGCCCATCAACGAGATGGCGCCGCTGCCCAGCCCTTGCATCGCAAAGGCAAAATCCGCCAAACCTTCGTGGCGCGCAAACGTTTCGCGCAGGATGCACACGGCGCGCGAATCGACTTCCGGCAGCGCGCCGCCCCAGGCACCGCCCGGGCCGCCCGCCACCGCGTAGCGCAACCAGCCGGCCTGGCCCATGGCCTTGACCAGCTTCTTGCACGCGGCGTCCGCGTCGTGATGGTCAACGTCGCCCAGCGACGCCTCGCACCAGGCGTCCACCTCGTGCGCCAGCTTGCGGTGCGCATCGTCAAAAAAAGGCCAGTCCAGCCAGCTTGCGTCACGCATCATCAGTTCCCCTCGAAGACCGGCTTTTGCTTGGCCACGAAGGCCTCGTAGGCGCGATGGAAGTCGCGCGTCTGCATGCAGATGGCCTGGGCCTCGGCTTCAGCCTCGATGGCCTCGTCCACACCCATGTTCCATTCCTGATGCAGCAACTTCTTGGTGACGCCATGCGCGAACGTCGGGCCGGCGGCCAGTTGCGCGGCCAGCGTCTGCGCGGCTTCGGCCAGCTTGGCCGAATCATGCAGCGCGTTGAAGAAACCCCAGCTGGCGCCCTCGTCCGCCGTCATGGCGCGGCCGGTGTACAGCAATTCGGATGCGCGGCCCTGGCCGATCATGCGCGGCAGCAAGGTGCACGCGCCCATGTCGGCGCCCGCCAAACCCACGCGGGTGAACAGGAACGCCGTGCGCGCCGCCGGCGTGCCCAAGCGCATATCGGCGGCCAGCGCCACCATGGCGCCCGCACCCGCGCACACGCCATCCACCGCCGCCACGATGGGCTGCGGGCAGGCGCGCATCGCCTTGACCAGGTCGCCCGTCATGCGGGTGAAGTCCAACAGCTCGGGCATGCTCATCTTTGTCAGCGGCCCGATAATCTCGTGCACATCGCCACCCGAGCAGAAGTTGCCGCCCGCGCCCGTCACCACCACGACTTTCACGTCGGTGGCATACACCAGCGAACGGAACAGGTCGCGCAGTTCGGCGTACGAATCGAACGTCAACGGGTTCTTGCGTTCGGGCCGGTTCAGCGTGACCGTGCCGATCTTGCCGTCGGCCGACACCTCCCACAGAAACGTCTGCGCCTGATAGCCGGCCAGCGGACGCTTGTGGTGCTTCATGGTGTGCTCTTCGGACTGCTTGCTCATGGTGTCTCCGTTCGTTATCCAGGGGTTGATGGGGCGCCGGCCTAGCCGGTCATCACTTCGCCGCCGTCCACGGCGATCGCCTGCCCGTTGACCGAAGCAGAGGCCGGCAACGCCAGCCATGCCACCGTTTCGGCCACTTCCTCGGGCTGCACCAGGCGGCCCTGCGGGTTGCGCTCGGCCAGTTTGGCGCGCGCGGCGTCCGGCGTCATGCCGGTCTTGTCGACGATATTGGCCACCGCGCCGCGCACGATGTCGGTCTCGGTGTAGCCCGGGCACACCGCGTTCACGGTGACGCCCTTCTGCGCGGTTTCCAGCGCCAGTGAACGGGTCAGCCCGATCACGCCATGCTTGGCGGCGCAGTAAGCACTGACATACCCATAGCCGATCAGGCCCGCCGTGCTGGCCACGTTGATAACGCGGCCCCATTTTTCCTGCAGCATGCCGGGCAACGCAGCCTGGATGCAGTGAAACGTGCCGGTCAGGTTCACCGCGATCATCTGGTGCCACAGCGCGGCGTCGGTGCGGTCAAAGCGCTGGCTGACCGCCTGGCCCGCGTTGTTCACCAACACCAGCACCGGGCCGAATTCTGCTTCTGCCTGTGCAAACGCGGCGCGTACCGACGCTTCGTCCGCGATGTCGGCGCTGACGGACTGCACCTGCCCCAACGCCGCCAGGCTATCCGTGGCCGCTTCCAGCGCCGCGCCATCACGGCCCAGCAGCGTCACGCGTGCACCACGCGCCAGCAGCGCACGCGCGCTGGCCAGCCCGATGCCGCGCGCGCCCCCCGTCACCAAGGCGTGGCGCCCCGCCAGCGGTTGCGCAAGACTTGTCATTTGATATCCAGTTGCGCCATCGCGGCAGCGCGTTCGAAGTTGGTTTCCAGCTGGCGCTTGCCCGCAAAGTACTGGCTGGGCCAGGCCACATCGCGATAGCCCACGCGCGCCGCTTCACGCAGCGTCCACGAGGCATCGGCCAGATGGGGACGCGCCAACGCGCACAGATCCGCCCGGCCCGACGCGATGATGCCGTTGGCATGGTCCGCTTCGAAAATGGCGCCCACCGCGATGGTGGGAATGCCCGCCTCGTTGCGCACGCGATCCGCGAACGGCGTCTGGAACATGCGGCCGTAAACCGGCTTCTCTTCCTTGCTGACCTGACCGGACGAGCAATCGATCATGTCCGCGCCCGCCGCCTTGAAATGGCGCGCGATCTCCACCGCGTCGTCGGCCGTGATGCCGCCTTCCACCCAATCGCTGGCCGAAATCCGCACCGACATCGGCTTGTCCTGCGGCCACACCTCGCGCACCGCCTTGAAGACCTCCAACGGGAAGCGCAAGCGGTTTTCCAGGCTGCCGCCGTACTCGTCGTCCCGATGGTTCGTCAGCGGCGAAATGAAACTGGACAGCAGGTAGCCGTGCGCGCAGTGCAGCTCCAGCCAATCGAAACCGGCCGCTTGCGCGCGCCGAGCCGCCGCCACAAAGTTGTCGCGCGCATCGTCCATGTCGGCACGCGTCATCGCGCGCGGCGTCTGCGACACCCCTTCGATGTACGGCAGCGCCGAGGCCGACAGCAACGGCCAATTCCCTTCCGCCAACGGGTGATCGATCTTCTGCCAGCCCAGCTGCGTTGACCCCTTGCGGCCCGCATGGCCCAGCTGCACACCGATCCGCGCATCGCTATTGCCATGCACGAAATCCACAATGCGCTTGAACGCCTGCGTCTGCTCGTCGTTCCACAGGCCCGGGCACCCCGGCGTGATGCGCCCATCCGGCGACACGCAAGTCATCTCAACCATGACCAGCCCCGCGCCGCCCATGGCGCGCGCCCCCAGGTGCACCAGATGAAAATCACCCGGCACGCCGTCCGTGCACGAATACATCGCCATCGGCGACACCAGAATGCGATTCTTCAAGCGCACGCCGCGCACCTGATACGGCGTCAGCATCGGAATGGCCGGACGCTGACCCGGCGCCGCCGGCGCACCGGCACGTTCCGCAATCCAGCGCTCAAACCCTTCCAACCACGCCGGATCACGCAAGCGCAGGTTTTCATGCGAGATGCGCTGCGAACGCGTCAGCAACGAATACGCAAATTGCTCCGGCTCCAGTTCCGCGTAACGCTCAACGTTCTCGAACCACTCGGTGGAATTGCGCGCCGCGTTCTGAATCTTCAGCACCTCGACGCTGCGCACCTCTTCATAGTGCTTCAGCCCCGCCTCGACGCTGCCCTCGGCGCCGCTCAGGCAGCGCGCCAGCTCGATGGAATCCTCAAGCGCCAGCTTGGTGCCCGAGCCAATGGAAAAGTGCGCCGTGTGCGCCGCATCGCCCATCAGCACCACCGGCACCCGACGCTGACCGCGCGCCGTGTCCAGCGTATTCCAGTGCACCCAGGTGTTGCAGATCACCCGCGGGAAACGGATCCAGATCGCCGAGCCACGCAGGTGCGACGCATTGCTGATCAGCGCATTGCCATCCAGCCAGGGCGCAAACAGCTTTTCGCAGTACGCAATGCCCTCTTCCTGGCTCATCTGCTCAATGCCCGCCGCCTGCCACGTCTCTTCAGGCGTCTCGACAATAAACGTCGACATGCCATCTTCGTAACGATAGGCATGCGCCTGGAACCAGCCGTGTTCCGTCTGCACGAACGCAAACGTGAACGCATCAAACACCTTCTTCGTGCCCAGCCACACAAAGCGGCAACGACGCTGGTCAATATCCGGGTGGAACGTATCCGCGTAGCGCGTACGGATCTGGCTGTTGATGCCGTCCGACGCAATCACCAGGTCCGCGTCGTACTCGCGGGCAATGGCCTGATCGTCCTGAACAAAGTTCTCGAACACCAGCTTCACGCCCACATCCTCGCAACGCGCCTGCAAGATGTTCAACAGCTTCTTGCGCCCAATCCCAATAAAACCGTGCCCGCTGCTGCGGATGCTGCGGCCCTTGAAATGGATGTCGATGTCATCCCAATGGTTGAACGCATCGCCAATGGTCTGAGCGGACACGGGATCGGCTTCACGCAAGTTCTGCATGGTGGCATCCGAAAACACCACGCCCCATCCAAAGGTGTCATACGGACGATTACGTTCGATGACCGTCACTTCGTTCGCGGGGTTCTGCAACTTCATGAGCAGACCAAAATACAGGCCGGCGGGACCGCCGCCGATGCAGACTATTTTCATTGCCGTATACGCTCCGAGGTACGCGACAGTCGCTCGTGTATCGGAGCGGGGCGCCGCGGATATTTAGGTCTGGATAGTTTAGGCTTGAAATATATACCTGAAGTGAGGGGTGCGCAAATGCGGGAAAGCTATTAGGAAAACCAGAAAAAAGGGACACGGCAACGAACGTCACCGCAAAAAAGACAAACCGCACGGACCACAAAATAGTGCCGCACCGGCCGCGCGGAGCCAGCAAGGCAAACTGAAAGAAAGGAATAGAAGCGGGGAAGAGAAGCAGAGGAAGAGAAGCAGAGAACGAGAGCCAGAGCCAGCGCGCCAACGCACGCAAGATCCGCCCCCCAAAGCGCGAGAGCGCCCCCCCACCGACGCACAAAAGCGCGTAAGCCCCAAAAGGCCGCCCGCGCGGCCGGCCTGGGGCGGGCCCCGCAAGACCTTCCGCCCCACCCCACCCGTGGCTACACCCTTAAGAACCCCACCCGCCCCAGCGACCGATCACAATGCCCGATCGCAGCCCGGCGCGGCGGCGGCACGGGGCGGTGGGGAGTCGATAAGCCCGAGGGAATCCGAAGGCAGTCGCCGCAGGCGACAACGAGGATGACGACGGGGCAGTCCGGAGCGAAGGCTCCGGACCGCAATCGTTGACCCGCCGCCCCGTGCCGTCGCCGCGCCGGGCGTCAAAAGAACCCAACACCCGCCCCAAGCACTCAACACCCGCCCAACAACGCCAACCCAAAACCCAAAAACCCAAAACAGCCACCTACCTCCCCCGCAACCACTCCTCCAACTCCCCCGCCGGCAACGGCGGCGAAAACAAAAACCCCTGCCCCGCCGCACACCCCTGCTCGATCAAAAACCGTCGCTGCTCTTCATTCTCGACGCCTTCAGCCACCACAGGCAGGCTCAAGCTTTCACCAATCCGTATCACCGCACTGGTCAACGCCCGCGCCGCATCATCGCTTTCCAGCCCCTGCACAAAGCTGCGATCCAGTTTCAGCTCATCGACGATCAGCCGCCGCAAGTGCCCCAGGCTGGAATACCCGGTTCCGAAGTCATCCATCGACAGCCGCACTCCCAGGCGATGCAGCTCCGCAATCGTGCGCAGCGTCCCGGCCGTGGCATCCAGCACCACCCCTTCCGTAATCTCAAGCATCAGATCCGCAGGCGCCAGCCCAAATTCCGCCAACGTCGCCGCAATCATCCGGGGCAGATTCAGATTATGGAAATTCGTGGCCGACAAGTTCACCGACACCGACGGCACCCGCAAACCGTTATTGCGCCAGATCGCCAACTGCGAACACGCCTCGCGCAGCGCCCAGTCCCCCAGGTCGCCGATCAGCCCGCATTCCTCGGCCAACGGCACGAACCGCGCCGGCGAAATATCGCCCAACGTCGGATGGCGCCATCGCGCCAGCGCCTCAATTCCATACAGACTGCCGTTCTTCAACCCGACCTGCGGTTGATAATGCAGCCGCAACGCCTTCGCTTCCAACGCATCCCGCAGCGCCGCTTCCAGCGCCAGACGCTCTTGCGCCTGACGGTTCATTTCCGCGCTGAAGAAAGAAATGCGGTTCCGCCCCGCCGTCTTCGCCTGATACATCGCCATGTCCGCATGGCGCAGCAACGTATCCATATCGCGGCCGTTCTCCGGGAACACGCTAATCCCGATACTGACCGACGGATTCAACGTCACGCCGCCCACCGAAAACGGCTGGGCCAACGCCACCAGGACATGTTCCGCCGCCGCCGTCAGACGGCCATGCTCGAAGTCCGGCATCAGCATCACAAACTCGTCGCCCGACAAGCGGCCCACGATGTCCGACGCCCGCGCCAGCCGGCGCAAACGCTGCGCCACATCCCGCAGCAACGCATCGCCGATGGGATGTCCCAGCGTATCGTTCACCTGCTTGAACCGATCCAGGTCCAGGAACAGCACCGCCACCCGCTTGCGTTCCGGCTCCGCCCGCGCAATCGCCTGCTCGGCCTGCGCCAGCAACAGATTGCGGTTCGGCAAACCCGTCAGCTCGTCATAGAACGCCAACTGACGAATACGCGCGCGCGCTTCCTCGCGTTCCAGCGCCAGCGCGCACAGATACACACACACATCCACCAGCCGATGATGAAAATCGTCCGGCAGACGGCGTTCGCGGAAGTAAAAGCCGAACGTACCGATCACCCGGCCATCGCTGGACTTGATGGGCGACGACCAGCATGCCTTGATGTCTTCAGGCAGCGGCAGATGGCGGTAGTCGTCCCACAGCGGGTCCGTCGCGATGTCCGGCACGATGACCGGCCGACCCAGGAACGCCGACGTGCCGCAGGCGCCCACGTTCGGACCAATCTTCACCCCGTCCAGCGCGCTGGAGTAGGCGTCCGGCATGCTCGGCGACGCCAGCGGGCGCAGATGCCCCGTATCGTCCACCCGCAACACCGTCGCCGCCACTTCGGGCGCCAGGCGCTCGACCTCGCGGCACACCATGTTCATGACCTCGACCACCGACGCCTCGTTCACCATGGCTTGCAGCACGCGGCGTTGCAGCACCTCGTGCACCTTGGTGGGCGTAATGTCGGTCAGCACATCCACGATGTTGACCAGCGTGCCACGGTCATCGAAGACCGAGTTGGCCATGACCGACACCCACAACGGCTTGCCGCAGCGGTCATAGACCAGCACGTCTTTATGGAAGCCTTCGCGGCAAGCGATGCGGCGGTCCAGTTCTTCGCGCGTGCCGCCGTCCGGGCGTCCGCCCGCCAGCAACTCGCCCAGTTCCTGATGCAGCGCGTCGCCGCGCGCAAAGCCCAGCATGCGCTGAAAGCCGTCGTTCACGTAGACGATGCGGCCATCGCAACCGGACACCGCCACCGCGTTGCCCGTTTCGTTGATGCCCAGCAGCAGCAAGCGAATCTCTTCCTGCCGTTCCGCGTCGGCAATCGACTTGCGCGACACCACCGACACGCGCGTGATGGCGCCGTCCTCGTCGGGCAAAGGCAGGTACGTGGCTTCGATCCACAGGCTGCCCCCGTCTTTCATGCGGTAGCGACACGTGCCGGAAAAATGTTCGCCCCGACGCAAGCGCGTCCAGATGCGTTCGCCGCTGGCGATGCCCTTGCCTTCGTCCAGGCTGTCGCACAGCATGTCGTGGCGCAGCGTGAGCGCCTCTTCGCGGGTATAGCCAACCGCCGCCAGGAAATTGGCGTTGGCCTTCAATAGCGCGCCATCAGCGTCAAAGTCGAACAGCAACAGCGCCCGATCCATCGACGCCAGGTAATTCTGGGTATGCCACGCGGCGCCCTGGGGGCCCGCGCTTGAAACGCTTGCCTGATGAGTGTCAAGCATAAGGGGCTCCATACCGGAAAACAGCAGATCCGGTTTCATTCAGCGCTTTGGAAAACCAAGGGCGACGCGATCGCGTCCGTCCTGCTTGGCCAGATACAGCGCCTGGTCCGCTCGGCTTAGCGTTTCGGAAAAGGTTTCTCCGGATTGGTAGTGCGCCATGCCGATGCTGACCGTCAGCCTCAATACGTCGTGCTCGCCCGCCGCCACCGCCAGCCCGCGCACCGCGCCGACCAGCCTGTCCATGACGCCTTGGGCGGCTTCGGGTTGCGTGTTGGGCAGCATCACCAGGAATTCTTCGCCGCCCCAACGTCCGCATAGATCACCGGTGCGCAGGCTTTCGCGCAGCACCCCGGCCAGTTCAACCAGCGCGCGGTCGCCGGTTTCGTGCCCATAGCGGTCGTTGACCGCCTTGAAGTGGTCCACATCCAGCATGGCAACCACGAAGCTCTCGTTGCTGCGCGAGGCGCGGCCCACTTCCTGCTTGATCATGTCCATCAGCGCGCGCCGGTTCAGCAGGCCCGTCAGCGGATCGCGGCTGGACGTTTCCTCCAGCGCGGTGTTCAAGTCCCGCATCATGTTCTGGTAGTGGTCGGAAATGCGGGCAATGCGCGTCAATCGGCGCAGTTGGCGGTCGAACTGGTCGCACAGGCCCAGCTCGCGCTCGTGCGCCATCGATTGGTACGCGTCCGACAACTGCGTCACGCGTTCGATGCGCGCCATCTGTTCGGCCGTGTGCCGCCACAGCGCTTCAAGCGCCTCGCGCAGCGGGTGGCCGGTATGGGCAGGGTCCGCCAGCAGTTCGGCGATGCGGCGATCCAGCTCGGCGGCGCCCGGTTTCATTCGCGGCCAACCACCGAAAACGGAAAGGTGCAGTCTTCCTTGAATTCCTCGGCCAGCTCGCCGACACGCTCGTTGCGCTTGTCGTAGAACCAGGTCACGCTGACCGGCTGGCCCTTGCAATGGGCCGCTTCCAGCAGGTCGAAGATGTCCATGACGGACTTGATGCTGCTGGTGTTCAGGTACAGCAGCTCCAGTTCCAGGCGCAACGGGGCCGTCGTGCCCAGCAGATAGGCTTCGACCCATTCAATGACCGGGCCGAACAATTCAAACGAATTCTCGGGGTAGGAGTCGCCGCGCATCGCCAGCACGCCGGCAGCGGCGTCGGCGGTGATGGCGGGCGTGGACTGCGTCCCGGGAATGTTCAGGTCTTTCATCAGATACTCCGAAAATGATTCTTGGCTGCGCGCGTAGCCTTCAGATCACAACGCTAAGGCTGAAGAACGCAACGCCCTCGCCCGCCGTGGGCGTCAGGCTGGCTTCCAGCGGAGCGCCGGCGCGCCGCGCAATATCGATCAGGCCCAGGCCCGCGCCCGAGGCCACGCCCTGGGCGCGCGGCTTGTGCAGCTGCGCCTTGTATTCGGCCTTGAGCGCCGCCTTGTCCAGCGCGGCCAGTTCGCGGATGCGCGCAACCAGCGCGTGGCCGTCCTCGGCCTTGACCCGGTTGCCCGCCGACACCACGTAGCGGCTTTCGTCGCGGCGGCCTATGACCACCGTGGCGCAGGCTTCGGCATCGCCATTGGCGGTGGCGTATTGGCGGATGTTCTGGATCATTTCGATATAGACCGAAAAGACGTCCATGGCTTCGGCCGGCCGCGCATGTTCCGCGTTCAGGTAATTCTTGAGCGCATTGCCGATTTCCTCGATCAGGCTGCGGGAGATCGGCCCGTTAAAGCAAAGCAGGGTCCGGTTCTGGTTGAACCGTTCGCCCAACGCGTAGAGATCGGAGGCATTCATAGGGGGTTACCGCCCTGATAACGTTTATTCGAAACGGAAAGACAGCAGGGTGATGTCGTCACGTTGGGGACGGCCACCCTGGTATTGCGCCAGCGCCTGCGAAAACGCGGCGGCTTGCTCGGTTAACGGCTGCCGCGCGTGTCTCTTGAGCATTTCCGCGAAACGCGTGTTGCCGAAACCGAATCCGTGCTCGCCGCCGGCCTGGTCCAGGAAGCCGTCGGTGGCCAGGTAATACGTCCAGCCGGATTGCAGCGGCACGTCGATGTTTTCATAGACGCCCACCCGCTTGTCGCCCAGCGCGCGCTTGCCGCCCTGGATTTCGCGCAGGGTCTCGCCATCGCTGGCGTACAGGCTGATCTTCGCGCCGGCATAGCGCAGGCGCGCGGATTGGCGGTCAATATATACCAGCCCCGCATCGGTATTCGTGGCCAGCGCGCGCGGCAATTGCGCATCCGCAAGCATCGCGCGGATGGCGCCGTCGGTGCGGGTCAGCACCCCGGCCGGGTCGCTGGGGCCGACCTCGGTAATCGCCAGATCGATCGCGGCGCGCGCCAGCATCGTCATCAGCGCGCCCGGCACGCCGTGGCCCGCGCAATCCATGATGCCCAACAGGCAGTTGGCGCCATCGGAGCGGAACACGTAGAAGTCGCCGCCCACCACATCGCGCGGCTTCCACAGCACGAAGTGGTGCGCGCCCAGCGATTGCGTCATCTGGCGGTCGGGCAGGATGGCGCGCTGGATCAGGCTGGCGTAGTCGATGGAATCGCCGATCTTCTTGTGCGCGGCCGCCATGGCGCGGTTGGCGTCTTCCAGGGCAGAGGTGCGCTCGCGCACCTTGCTCTCCAGTTCGGCCGTGTGCTGGCGGACCTTGTCGGCCATGACGCCGAACGCGCGGCTGAGGTCGCCGATTTCGTCCTGGCCACCCGGCGGCAGGCGCACGTCGTAACTGCCGTCGGCGATGGCGCGTGCCGATTGCTGCAAGCGGCGCAAGGGGCGCAGCATCAGGCGTTCAATGGCGTAGCCAAAGCACAGCAGCATGGCAGCGAACAGCACTACCAGGCCGATGGCGGCCGGCCACAGCCAGTCGGTGTCCAGCACGCGCGCGGCGCCCAGGTCCACCAGGGTGAGCACGTGCCAGTGCAGTTCGGGCATATACGCCACCGACACCAGCTGGCGCGCGCCATCCATGACGACCCAGGCCGTCTGCACCGATTGCGGGTCTGCCTGCGCGGCATGCATGGCCGCGCGCAATTCTTCCCGGCCCGGCCCCGCGTCCAGCAGGCTGAACACCCGCCCGCGGTCCGCCGCGCCGCCGCCCGCGCCCGAGTTGTAGGCGATCAGCGTGGGGTCCATGTGCGCCTGGATGGCGCCGTCTTCGTCAACGATGATCGGCGTAACGCCAGGTTGGCCGCTGTTGACGAATTCGCGCAGGAAGCCGCCCACATCCAGCCCCGCACCGGTCAGCCCCACCACCTTGTCGCCGTCGCGCACCTGCGCGTTGATCCAGACCTTGGTGGTCTTGAGCTTCAGGTCGGGGTTGACGTTGATGTTGTATTTGGCCGGCGACTTCAGCGTGGCGTAGAACCAGCCGTCGTCCGCTGCCGAGGGGCTGAGCGTATAGCGCGGCGCCTCGGACAGCGGCTGGTCGTCGTTGAAGTAGTAGTTGCCGGAGGCGGCGCTGGCGATAAAGTAGGCGCGCCCAAGCAAGTCGCGCCGATAGCCGTCGGCCTCGCGAAAGAACAGCTCGCGGGCGGCGGGATCGTTTTCGTTGCGCAGCCAGCGGCGAGTGACTTCGCTGTCGGCCAGCCGCAAGGACAAGGCCAGTTCGCGCGACACCGGCGCCAGGATGCGTTGCCGGTTCAGCTGCGTGAAGTTATCGGCGAAGGCGCGTCCGAAGTGGTCCCGGACGCCGTCCAGCACCAACCAACCGATGACGGCGGCAGGCGCCAAGGCGACCACGCACGCCAGCAACAGCGCCATCAATGATTTTTTGCGCAAACCCCATTTCGCCATGCGAAGTCTTCCTGACAACTTGATAAGACATAACGTGCGTCACGTGCGTACCCAGTCGGCAAGCACACGCGATGGGGACAGGCGCGACAAGTGTAGAGAACAGCGGGGGCTTTTGAAACAGCTGCAAACGTCTGGATTCGAGCCAGACACCTTGTGTTTCAACGCAGCAATGAAAATGCCGGTTTATTGCGTTTTATTTCCTACTTTTTTCTTATTATTTTTCCGCTCACCCGCCCCTGTGCAGCTTTATTACTACACGCCCAGATAGCGTTCCCATAGGCCACGGTCGGCGTCCAGCGCGGGCGAGTCGCCCGTCCAGACCACTTTGCCGCGTTCCAGGATGACGTGCTGATCCGCCAGGCTGAGCAACCTTTCGACATATTTATCGATGACCAGGATGGTCTGGCCGGCTTCGCGCAGACGCGCCAGGCAATGCCAGATCTCTTCGCGGATCTTGGGGGCCAGCCCTTCGGTGGCTTCGTCCAGGATCAAGAGGCGCGGATTGGTCACCAGCGCCCTGCCGATAGCCAGCATCTGCTGTTCGCCGCCTGACAACTGGTTGCCCATGTTGCGGGCGCGTTCGCGCAGGCGGGGGAACAGGTCGAAGACGCGGTCGGGCGTCCACGGGTCCGTAATGTCGGGGTTGCGGCCCGCCACGAAAGCGGTCAGGTGTTCGCGCACGCTCAGGTTCGGAAAGCACTGGCGACCTTCCGGCACGATGGCCACGCCGGCCCGCGCGATACGGTCCGTGCTCCAGCCGCTGATGTCCTGGCCCGCAAAGTGAATCTTGCCGCCGCGCAGCGGCAACTGGCCGAACAGGGTGCGCAGCAGCGTGGTCTTGCCCATGCCGTTGCGGCCCAGCAGCGTCACCACCTGCCCCGCGCCAATTTGCAGGTCCACGCCGAACAGCACCTGGCTGGCGCCGTAGCCGCTCTTGGCCGATTCAATGGTCAGCATCATGCGGTCTCCTCGTCGCCCAGGTAGGCTTGGCGCACTTCGGGATTGGCGCGGATGTCGTCGGGGGTGCCGGTGGCGATGACGCGGCCATACACCAGCACCGACAAACGGTCGGCCAGGCGGAACACCGCCTGCATGTCGTGTTCGACCAGCAGCATGGCGGCCCGGCCGCGCAGGCTTTCGATCAGCTCGGTCAGGCGGACGGTTTCGTCCGGCCCCATGCCGGCCATGGGCTCGTCCAGCAACAGCACACTGGGACGCGCGGCCAGCGCCAGCGCGAATTCCACCTTGCGCTGCTCGCCGTGCGGCAGGGTGCCGGCCGGGCGGTCCAGCAGGCTGGCGTCGATGGCGCATTCACGCGCCAGCTCGCGCGCCTGTTCGTACAGCGCAGCCTCGGCGGCGCGCGGCTTCCAGAACCGGAAGCTGCTGCCCGCGTGCGCCTGCACCGCCAGGACCAGGTTGTCCAACACGTTGGACTGCTTGAAGATATTGGTGATCTGGTACGACCGGGACAAACCGGCCGCCACCCGCTGGTGCGCGTTCAGGCCGGTCACGTCGCGTCCGCCGACCGTCAGCGTGCCCGAGTCGGCCGCCAAGGTGCCGGACAACAGATGGATCAACGTGGACTTGCCGGCGCCGTTGGGCCCGATCAAGGCGTGGATCTCACCCGGATTCAAGGACAGCGACACATTGTCGGTGGCCACCAGCGCACCAAAGCGGCGCACCAGGCCGGTGGCTTGCAAGGCGGGCGTATTTGCCGAGGTGGCCTGGGCAATGGATGACAGGCTCATGATCCCACCTTGCCGGATTGGGCAGCGGCGCGTCCGCCGAACATCGGGCCGAACAGGCCCACCAGACCGCGCGGCGCGCCGAACACCACGCACAGCAGCAACACGCCCAGCGGCAGGTGCCAGTATTCCGTCCACAAGCGCAGCACTTCTTCCAGCGTCAGCATCACGACCGCGCCGGCCACACCGCCCCAACGCAGCCCGATGCCCCCCACCAGCACCATGATCAGCAGGTTGGCCGACTGCGTCCAATGCATCAGGCTGGGAGAAATGAACAGGTTGTGATTGGCCAGCAGCGCGCCCGCCAGGCCCGCCGCCGCGCCGCTGAGCGTGAACGCCACCAGCTTGATGCGGTAGACGGGATAGCCCATGGACTCCATGCGCGATTCGTTTTCGCGAATGCCCTGCAAGGCGGTGCCAAAGCGCGACGACACCACGCGGCTGAACACCCACATCAGCAGCGCAAACAGCACCAGCACCAGGTAATAGAAGCTGACGTCATTGGCCAGGTCGATGCCCGGCAAGGTGGAATAGCCGGGCAGGTTCAGCCCGTCTTCCCCGCCGTACTGGCGCAGCGAAATGAAGATGTAGAACAGCATCTGCGCGAACGCCAGCGTGATCATGATGAAGTAGACGCCACGCGTGCGCAGCGAGATCGCCCCCGTGATCGCGGCCAGCACGGCCGCCAGCAGCATCGCCACCGGCCAGACGATAAACGCCGATGTGATGCCCGACATCGCCAGGATGCCCACGGCGTAGGCGCCCGCGCCAAAGAAGGCCGCGTGACCCAGCGCCACCATGCCGCCGTAACCCAGGATCAGGTTCAGGCTGGTCGCGGCCAGGGCGTAGATCAGCACGCGGCGCACGAACGAAATGTAGAAGTCCAGCCCCAGTGCGGGCGCGACCAGCGGGAACGCCGCCAGCGCCAACAACAGGACCACCGTCCAGATTGTGCTTTTCATCATCAACCCCGCGCCGGAAAGAGGCCCGAGGGCCGGAACACCAGCACGGCCGCCATCAATACGTAGATGGCGATGGCTGCCAGCGTCGGACCGACACTGGACGCGACAGCGGGCGAAAAGACCTGGCGCAGCAACATGGGCAGGAAGGCCCGCCCCGCCGTGTCGACCATGCCTACCAGCAAGGCGCCGACAAACGCGCCACGAATCGATCCGATGCCGCCGATGACGATGCACACCAGCACCAGGATCAGGATTTCTTCGCCCATGCCGACCTGCACCGACGTGATCGGCCCCAGCAACGCGCCGGCCACGGCGGCCAGCATGGCGCCCAGCACGAACACGCCCAGGAACAGCAAGGGCACGCGCACGCCCATCAGCGTGGCCATCTGGCGATTGGACGCGCCGGCCCGCACCAGCACGCCGGCGCGGGTGCGCGTCACGAACCAGTACAGCCCCGCGGCGGCGGCCACGCCGAACACGATGATCATCAGCCGATAGGCCGGGTACAGCAGGTCGGGCAGCAGCCGCACCGGACCTGACAACACAGCCGGCATGTTCAGCATGACGGGCGCCGGGCCCCAGATCATCTTGACCAGGTCATTGGCGATAAGGATGACGGCGTAGGTGCCCAGCACCTGGGCCAGATGGTCGCGCAGCGCAAGGCGGCGGATAAGCGTCAGTTCCAGCACCACGCCGACCAGGCCGGTAGCGACGGCCGCCACCAGGACGGCGGCGGTGAATGAACCTGTGCGCTGCATGGTTTCGGCGGCGACATAGGCGCCGGCCATGTAGAGCGAGCCGTGAGCCAGATTCATGATGTCCATGATGCCGAAAACCAGGGTCAGCCCGGCCGCGATCAAAAACAACATCAACCCAAACTGCAGACCGTTCAGCAATTGCTCGACGATCAGCGTAAACGTCATGAACACTTCCCCCTGCCGCGCGCCTTGATGGCGGTGCGCGTGCGATTCAAACCTACATGGGACGGCGGCGCGCGCCGGCCGCGTCCGGCTGGGCCGGAAACCACGGCTGACGCGCGCTTGGGCGTCTTACCTCAGAGCTTGCACTCGCCGACGTAGACGTCCTGGTACTTGTCGAACACCTTGCCGACCAGCTTGTTGGTGATGCGGCCGCTGCCGTCCTTGTCGACGACGCGCAGGTAATAGGCCTGGATCGGATAGTGGTTCTTGCCGTAGGTGAAGCTGCCGCGCACCGACGGGTAGTCGGCCTTTTCCAGGGCGGCGATGACGGCCGCGCGATCCGAGGCCTTGCCGCCGGCCTGCTTGACGGCGGCGTCCATGGCCATGATCACGTCGTACGCCTGGGCGGCGTAA
Source organism: Achromobacter sp. RT286_PF (assembly GCF_059760425.1). NCBI lineage: Bacteria > Pseudomonadati > Pseudomonadota > Betaproteobacteria > Burkholderiales > Alcaligenaceae > Achromobacter > Achromobacter sp. RT286_PF. Next base: position 28,752 of record NZ_JCBAMR010000026.1, on the reverse strand, counting down.
ACCGACGGGTAACGGCCGTTGTATTCCTTGCGGAAGGCGTCCACGAACACCTTGTTCTGCGGCACGTCCAGGTCATGCGCCCACTGGGCGGTGTTGTACATGCCCAGCATGGGTTCGCCCACGGCCTGGATCACGTCTTCGTCAGCCGAGAAGCCCGGGCCGATCAGCTTGACGCTTTGCGACAGGCCGGCCGACACGAACTGCTTGACGAAGTTGATGCCCATGCCGCCCGGCAGGAAGATGTAGACGGCGTCCGGCTTGGCGGCGCGAATCTGCGCGATCTCGGCGGCGTAGTCGATCTGGCCCAGCTTGGTGTAGACCTCGTCGCCCGGGGCGGTCTTGTAGCCGCGCTTAAAGCCCGTCAACGCGTCCTTGCCCGCCGGATAGTCGGGGGCCATGATGAACATTTTCTTGAAGCCACGGTCGGCGGCGACCTTGCCGGCGGCTTCGTGGAAGGCGTCGTTCTGGTACGACGTGCCGAACCAGTAGTTATTGCACTGGGCGCCGGCGAACTGGCTGGGGCCCGGGTTGTTCGACAGGTACGGCACCTTGGCGGCGAACAGGGCGGGGCCGACGGCCAGCGCCACGTTCGAGCCGATCGGGCCGGTGAAGAAATCGATTTTTTCGCGCTGGATATAACGCGTGACCAATTGGCGGGCCTGGTCAGGGTTGCCGCCCATGTCGGTCTGCACGAATTCGGCGGGCTGGCCGCCCAGCTTGCTGCCCAGTTGCTTGATGGCCAGGTTGAAGCCATCGCGCGCTTCGGCGCCCAGCGCCGAGAACGGGCCGGAGATATCGTTGGCGATGCCGACCTTGACGGCGTCGGCCATGGCCACGGCCGGAACCAGCGCGGCGGCGGCGATAAGGGAAGTGATCAAACGCATGGTGGTGTGCTCCGTGCGCGAGCCCGCGCAGAGGGTGTTCTTATTGAGGGTGCGATTCGAATGACTTCTGCGCGCGGCATAGGGAAAGCTGGCGCGGTTCATAGTTTAGGTTTAAAGTATTCTTCAAAACAAGACTAGGGTTTTTACCAGCGGGGTCTCTACCGCGGGTTTACCAGCCCCCCATCAACGATGACCACTTCGACGACACGCTGGGTACGGCGCACGCGCGACAGTACCCGACATCTTGCCGAACCTCAAGAAAACGCCGATGACTGACGCTCCTGATCTCGAATCCCGCGCCGCGCCCGACGACCACCATGCGTTGCGCCTCTGGCTGCGCATGCTCACCTGCGCCAATCTCATCGAAAGCGAAATCCGCAGCCGCCTGCGTAACGAGTTCGACACCACCCTGCCCCGCTTCGACCTGATGGCGCAATTGCAACGCGCGCCCAAGGGCATGAAGATGGGCGAGCTCTCGCGGCACATGATGGTCACCAACGGCAATATCACCGGCATTACCGACCAGCTTGAAAAGGAAGGGCTGGTGGTGCGCACGAAGGTCGAGTCCGACCGCCGCAGTTCGCTCATCAAGCTCACGCCCCAGGGCAAGAAAAGCTTTGCCCGCATGGCGCGCGCCCATGAAACCTGGGTCAAGTCCATGTTTGGCGACCTGCCCGAGTCCACCCGCAACGCGCTGTTCCAGGCGCTGGGCGAACTGAAGCTGCAAGTGGTGGCCACCCGCTCGGAATCCGCCAAGCCATAAGCCACGCTTTGCCCCCCGCCAGCGCTGAAAACCGACCCCGGTTTGGCGCATAATTGCCGCCATGATTCCGGTTTCCCTTCCTGGCGGTAATTTCTATGTGCTGATGGCGGCGTCGCTGGCCTGCCTGGCGACCTTGCTGACCTGGCTGGCCGTGCTGGCGACCACGCCCAGCGCGCGGCTGTGGCTGGGCGACCACCGGCGCATCGGCACGACGCTGATGACCATTCTTGCGCTGGTCGGCGCTATCTTTCCTTATCAGCAGTTCAGCCTGTGGTTTGCCGCCCACCGCGACGCCGAGGCCGACGCCGGCCGCAAGACAACGCTGGCCCACGCCACGCGCCTGTCCGGCGTGGACATGCCCGCCGGCACCGTGCTCAGCCTGACCCGGCCGGGGGAACTGGCCTCGTTCGACCGCGCCGTCTTCCCCGACGCGCAACCCGCCGCCATCCTGGGCGTGTCCGCCACCCGCCTGTTCCGCTACGCCGCCACCCCCAAGCAACCCGAAACCCTGTCCGTCGAAATTGCCCGCGACCAGGCGCAGGAAGGCTGGCTGTGCGCGCACGGACATCGCCTGGAATTCGTGTTGCAAGGCGGCCAGCCGCGCTTTGCCAGCTGCCATCTGGCGGTGGGCAATACGCTGGACCAGCAGCCGGTGCCGCCGGGCGCCTGGCTGAAAGTGGACGAGGCCGCGCGCGGCACGCCGCCCGAGGCGGGCGCCAGCACGCCGCGCTGGTTGCTGCGTACCGAGGGCAGCGACGCCGTGACGTTGCGCCAACTGCCCTTGCTGAAGGTGGACATGCGGCTGGACAGCCAGCGCCGCCTGCTGGATTTTGAAGGCCTGCTGGCGCGCGAGACCACGCTGGGCGCCATGACCTACCCGCCCGGCACCCGCGTGCTGGCCGCCAACCCGCGCCTGCCGGGCGCGCAAGCGGGCGACCTGTTGTTTTCGCCGTCACGCGGGCGCTCGGCGCGCCGCAATGGGGGGGAAGATGTCGACGCCGGCAACTCGGTGCTGCAAGCGCCCGACGGCACGGTGCGCAGCGTGCTGACCAACCGCCAGGCCGGCGTGCTGGACGTGGCGGCCATGCGGATGGCTCCCTGACCGCCTTGCCCGCCTTGCCCGCCAGGGGCCACCCTGCCCCACCGGCCGCCGCCTGACAAACCCCTGCCGCAAAGCGGTGGGATAATACGAAGCTTTCCCCCCGCGCGCCGCCTTACCGGCGGCGATTTTGTCCTGCCTACTCAAGAGACGAAGTCATGGCCGTTAATTTGCAGATCCCCTCCGAGTCCGAAATTTTTCCTGTAGCCGGTGTTGAAATCGGCGTCACCGAGGCCGGCATCCGCAAAGCCAACCGACGTGACCTGACCGTGTTCCGCCTGGCCGAAGGCACCAGCGTGGCGGGCGTGTTCACCCGCAACCGCTTCTGCGCCGCCCCGGTGCAGGTCTGCCAGGCCCACCTGGCCGCCGGCGGCCCCATCAGCGCGCTGGTCATCAATACCGGCAACGCCAACGCCGGCACGGGCGAAGAAGGCTTGAAGAAAGCGCAGGACACCTGCGAAGCGCTGGGCAAGCTGCTGGGCGTGCCCGCCGCCGAAGTCCTGCCGTTCTCCACCGGCGTCATCCTTGAGCCCCTGCCGCTGGACCGCCTGGTCGCCGGCCTGCCGGGCGCCATCGCCAACCTGGGCGCCGACCACTGGTCCAGCGCCGCGCACGGCATCATGACGACCGACACGCTGCCCAAGATCTCGTCGGCCAAGGTGCGGATCGACGGCAAGACCGTCACCTTCACCGGCATCAGCAAGGGCGCCGGCATGATCCGCCCCAACATGGCGACCATGCTCAGCTTCCTGGCCACCGATGCCGGCATTGCCCAGCCGCTGCTGCGCAAGCTGGCCGGTGAAATCGCCGACGCGTCGTTCAACCGCATCACGGTTGACGGCGACACGTCCACCAACGATTCGTTCATCATCGCCGCCACCGGCAAATCGGGCGTGAACGTCAACAGCGAATCGGACGCCGCCTACGCCGCCGTGCGCGACGCGCTGACCGCCGCCGCGCTGGAACTGGCCACCAAGATCGTGCGCGACGCCGAAGGCGCCACCAAGTTCATGACCATCCGCGTCGAAGAAGCCGGCACCACCGAAGAAGCGCTGAAGGTGGCCTACGCCGTGGCGCATTCGCCGCTGGTCAAGACCGCGTTCTTCGCGTCGGACCCCAACCTCGGCCGCATCCTGGCGGCCGTGGGCTATGCCGGTATCGACGACCTGGACGTGTCCAACATCCGCCTGTGGCTGGACGATGTGCTGGTGGCCAAGAACGGCGGCCGCAACCCCGACTACCAGGAAGCCGATGGCCAGCGCGTGATGAAGCAGGCCGAAATCCTGGTGCGCATCGCGCTGGGCCGCGGCCAGGTGTCTGACACCGTCTACACCTGCGACTTCTCGCACGAATACGTGTCCATCAACGCCGACTACCGTTCGTGATCGGCCATGAGCGCTAGCGAGTTCACCACCCTGATCCAGCGCGCCGAGCGCGTGCTGGCGCAGCTTGAGGCCTTTCTGCCGCCGGCCACGCCCGAGATCGACTGGAGCGCGCACGCGTTCCGTTGGCGCAAGCGCGGCTCGCGCGGTTGGCTGGACGCCGTGCGCCACGTGGCGCGCATCGACATGCAGGACCTTCAGCACATCGAGCGCCAGAAGGCCACCATCGACCGCAACACGCGGCAGTTCCTGGCGAACAAGCCTGCCAACAACGTGCTGATGACCGGCGCGCGCGGCACCGGCAAGAGCTCGCTGGTCAAGGCGATGCTGGCGGCGTACGGCGACCAGGGCCTGCGCCTGATCGAAGTGGACAAGTCCGACCTGGGCGACCTGGCCGACATCGTCGAACTGGTCGCGCCGCGCCCCGAGCGCTTCATCGTCTTCTGCGACGACCTGTCGTTTGAAGAAGGCGAGCCCGGCTACAAGGCGTTGAAGTCGGTGCTGGACGGCTCGGTGTCGGCCTCGGGCGACAACGTGCTGATCTACGCCACGTCCAACCGGCGTCATCTGATGCCCGAATACATGAGCGAGAACCTTCAGGCCAAGCATCAGCCCGATGGCGAAATCCACCCCGGCGAAACCGTCGAGGAAAAGATCTCGCTGTCGGAACGCTTCGGGCTGTGGCTGTCGTTCTATCCGTTCAAGCAGGATGACTACCTGGACATCGTCTACCACTGGCTGCGCGAGCTGGGCTGCCCGGAGGCGCACATCGAGCCCTCGCGCACCGAGGCGCTGCAATGGACGATTGAACGCGGATCGCGTTCGGGCCGCGTGGCCTATCAGTTCGCGCGCGATTGGGCGGCCCGCCATGTCTGAAAAGATCGTTGACGTTGCAGCGGGCCTGATCCTGCGTCCCGACGGCATGCTGCTCTTGGGCCAGCGGCCCGAGGGCAAGCCCTGGTCGGGCTGGTGGGAGCTGCCGGGCGGCAAGCTGGAACCCGGCGAAACCGTGCTGCAAGCGCTGGCCCGCGAATTGCAGGAAGAGCTGGGCATCCGCGTGACGCAGTCGCGCCCGTGGGTGACCTATGTGCACGTCTATCCCCACACCACGGTGCGCCTGGCGTTCTGCCATGTCACGGCGTGGGAAGGCGAACCGCAAGGGCTGGAAAACCAGCGCCTGGAATGGGTGGACCCGGCCAACGCGGCATCGGTCGGCGACTTGCTGCCCGCCACGCTGCCGCCGCTGCGCTGGCTGCAACTGCCCACCACTTATGGCATCAGCTCCATCGAATCGCGCGCGGGCGTGCCGGCCTTCCTGGGCCGGTTGGAAGCCGCTTTGGCGCGCGGCGTAAAGCTGGTGCAGTTCCGTGAACCGCAGTGGCCCGACGGCCCCGGCGCGGCCTCGCTGCATGAAGTGCTGCATCAGGTAAAGAAGCGTTGCCGCGCGGCCGGCGCGCGGCTGCTGGTCAACAGCGCGCACCCGGCGGCGTGGTGGAAAGAGGCGGACGGCGTGCACCTGCGCACCGCAGATGCCGCGCGCCTGCATGCGCGCCCGGAGTTGCCGGCGGGTGCGCTCGTCGGCGTGTCGGCGCACGACAACGCACAGGTGGTGCACGCGCGCGAACTTGGCGCGGACTTCGCAGTGCTGGGGCCCGTGCTGGATACGCCCAGCCACCCCGGCGCGGCCACGCTGGGTTGGGAAGGCTTTGTACAAGGCAACCGGGATGCGGGCATCCCGGTGTTTGCGTTGGGCGGCCAGTCGACCAGCACCGTGTCCCAAGCATTGCGGCATGGCGCGCACGGTATCGCCGGCATTCGCGGCGTGATCTGACGCGGCTGGCCGGCGGAAACGGACCCGGTACCTAACGCGCCGCTTTTCTTCGGCTGGTGGCATCCAGACGCCGCGTTCCGTGCTTGCCACGGCGCGGCGTTTTTCATTGCATGGCGCCTCGATCGCAGCGGCGTCGCGCTACCCAGGCCCTTGCAGCGCCGCTGCGTGGCCCCCTAGGGAAACTCCCCCCTTGCTGCCTCCGGGCCGAAAGCAATATCTTGATCACCACAATGTGACCACGTAGTCACATCTAGCCTGGAACGCCTCTTCACCGTCGTCGCTGCACCCTCTCTTTGTCGTCGTCCCCACAACAAGGAAGTCCAGCATGCCCCAGCGTTTTCCCCTTGATGGCAGCGCCGACCCGGCCCGCCGCGACTTCCTCTTGCGCGGCGCCGCCGGTCTGGCCGGCGCGGCCGGGCTTGCCGCCACCGGCTGGCCCCTGCCCGGCCTGGCGCAACCCGTATCGCCATTGACCTTTGCCTTCTGGCCGTGGGGCAGCGAAATCGTGCAGCAGGGCGCTGCGCGCTTCACCCAGGAAAGCGGAGTGCCGGTGAACCTGTCGCCCATCCCCGGCGACTACGCCGCCGTGCTGGAAACGCAGCTGGCAGCCAAGGCCCCGCTGGACATGTTCTATGCGCAGCGCGGCCAGGCGTCGCGCTGGTACGCGGCGGGATGGATACGCGCCATCGACGACATGCCCGGCCTGGCCGACATCCAGAAGCAGATGTTTCCCGGCATCGTCGATGATGCCCGTGCCACCGACGGCCGCTACCTGGGCCTGACGTATTACAACGGCGGGCCCTTCGCGTTGTTCCGCAACGAGAAGATGCTGGGCGAAGCCGGTTTCCAAGGCACCGCCAACGCCGCCGACTACCCGCGGGATTGGGCCACCGTCGAAAAGCAGGCGCGCGACATCAAGAAAAAAGGCCTGTGCGAACACCCGCTCCTGATGCCCTGGTACAACGCGTGGACCGGCCTGCCGTGGGCGCTGATCGCGCAGTGCTTTGCCGAAGGCGAGCGCTTCGTGGACGGCGAATTACGCGCCACCTTTGGCCCCGACACGCCGATCGTGAAAGTGCTGACGGACTGGAAACGCTGGTGGGACGACGAGCTGGTGCAGCGCGCCGTGCTGACGTGGTCGGGCACCGAAACATCCAGCTCGTGGATGAAGGGCCAGCACGCGTTTCACCTGAACATCGACTACTACAGCTTTAACTACAACGATCCGGCCAAGAGCCAGATTGCCGCGTATTCCAGCTACAACCCGGTCGTGCCGGGCGCCACGCACGACACCGTGCTGGTGGGCCACGCGCTGCTGTGCATGTCCACCCGCAAGCGCAGCGACGCCGAGCAGGCCGCGCTGTGGGAACTGGTGAAGTACTTCGGCTACCGCGACAAGGCGGGCCAGCTCACCACGCACAAGAACTGGATCGCCAAGGCCAATCTGGAAGTGCCGTTTCCCGAGCTGTATCGCGATCCGGAAAGCCGCGCCGCGATTATGAAATGGATGTACCCCCCGCAGGCCGAGCAGGTCTACCAGTGGCTATTCCAAGGCCGCGAAAAGGCCGTTGCCGCGCACATCCTGAAGGCGCCCTGGTATCAGGAATGGGATACCGGCATGCACGAGATGATCGCGCAGGACCTGCTGATCAAAGGGTCGAAGACGCCCGCCCAGGTGGCGACCGAGCTGCGCGCCCGCTGGGATGCGCTTTACAAGAAGTACGCCAAGATCCTGAAGCGGAGCTGATATGGCCAGCGTAACCCTGCAAGGCATTCAAAAGGCGTACACGCATTTCCAGGCCGTGCGCTCGCTGGACCTGGACATTCGCGACGGCGAATTCGTGGTGCTGCTGGGGCCGTCCGGCTGCGGCAAGACCACCACGCTGAACATGATCGCGGGGCTGGACACGCCCACCGGCGGCGAAATCCGCATCGCGGATCGACGCGTGGATCAGGTGCCGCCGCACCGCCGCAACGTGGCCATGGTGTTCCAGAGCATTGCGCTGTATCCGCACATGACCGTGCGCGAGAACATCGGCTTTCCGCTGCGCATGCAGAAGATGCCGTCGGCCGAGGTGCGCGCGCGCGTGGACCAGGCCGCCAGCCTGCTGCGCGTGCAGTCCATGCTGGACCGCAAGCCCTATCAGCTGTCGGGCGGGCAGCGCCAGCGCGTGGCGATCGGCCGTGCGGTAGTGCGCAACCCCGACCTGTTCCTGTTCGACGAACCGCTGTCCAGCCTGGACGCCAAGCTGCGGACTGACATGCGCGTCGAGCTCAAGCGCCTGCACCGCACGCTGCAAGCCACGTTCATCTACGTCACGCACGATCAGGTCGAAGCCATGACGCTGGCCGACCGCATCGCCGTCATGTCGGGCGGCAACCTGCTGCAATTCGCCGACCCCGACACCATCTACCGCCGCCCGGCCAACATGGAAGTGGCGGATTTCATCGGTAACCCCGGCATGAACTTTCTTGGCGGCACGCTGCACGCGCAAGATGGCGCGCCGGCCCTGCACGCCGCGGGCAATGTCTATGTGCTGCCGCCCGCGCTGCAGGCGGCGGCGCGCGCCTTGCCCGAGGGCAGCGCCGCCACCTTGGGCATCCGGCCCGAAGCCATGGCGCCCGCGCCGCTGGCGGGCGACGGCTTGCTGCTGCAAGGCAGCGTGTGGGCCGTTGAACCGGTGGGGCCCGACCAGTTCGTGGACGTGTGCGTGGGCGGCGAAGACGGCCCGCGCCTGCGCGCCCGTTTGCCGCCCGAACGCCGCTACGAGGTTGGCGCGCCGATTGCCCTGGCGCTGCCCGCGGCGCGCCTGTACCTGTTCGACGCACAGGGGCTGCGCGTGCATGGCGGCGAGGAGCCGCGTCGATGAGCGCCGCCAGCCTGTCGCCGGCACGCCCGGCCGCCGCGCGCCCCGGTGGGCGCGAGATGTCGGACCTGAGCTTTGCGCTGACGGTGATCGTGGCGGTGTACGCGTTGAACACGCTGATCATCGGCGTGCCGCTGGGCTATTCGTTCTGGCTCAGCCTGCACGACACCAACGCCATCCTGCGCACCGAGGAGTTCGTCGGCACGGACCTGTATGGCGAAGTGCTGGCCGACCCCGCCGTCATTGACGCCATCTGGCGCAGCCTGGGCTTTGTCGCGATGTGCGTCGTGGGCTCGTTTGTGGCCGCGCTGGGCATCGCGCTGGTGCTGAACGAAGAGATGCCGTTGCGCGGCCTGGTGCGCGGCCTGGCGCTGTTGCCCTGGGCCATGTCGCAGGTGGTGACGGCGACGGTGTTTTCGTTTTTGCTGAACCCAAGCTTTGGTGCGCTGACCGGGCTGCTGGCGCCGCTGGGCCTGGCCAACGCGGCCACCGTCTGGCTGTCCAGCGACTGGGCGTTGTTCTGGGTCGCCTTGGCGTTTGTCTGGCATATCGCGCCGCTGGGCAGCTTCTTCTACCTGGCCGCGTTGCAGACGATTCCGCGCGATCTGTACCGCGCGGCGCGCGTGGACGGCGCGGGGCCGCTGTCGCGCTTTCGGCACATCACCTTGCCGCACTTGAAACACACCACGTTGATCGTGCTGGTGGTGATGACGGTGGAAGCGGTGCGCCAGTTCGACCTGCTGTTCTCATTGACGCGCGGCGGGCCGGGCACGTCCACGCAGATCCTGCCGCTGCTGATCTTCCGCTACAACTTTGAATTTTCGAAGTATGGCCTGGCCTCGGCCGCGGCCTTTCTCTTGACCGTGCTGTCGCTGTTGCTGGCCACCGCCTACTTCATGCTGATCCGCAAGAAGCGCCCCCAAGGAGCCGCCCATGCGCAATGACGCTGCCCAAGTCACCGGCGAAGGCTGGCGCCCCTGGCTGGTCGGGGCCGGCGTCGCGCTGGTCGCCTTCTGGTGCTTGTTCCCGCTGTACTGGACGCTGAAGGCGTCATTCATGGACGAGTCGGCCATCATCATGGGCGTGGCGCACAACGTGGGGGGGTTCACGTTCGACAACTACCTGCGCGTGTTGGGCATGTCGACATCGGATTCGATCTTTGGCGGGCAGACCAAGGCCATCATGACGGGCTTTGTGAACAGCGCGCTGGTGGCGCTGCCGGCGGCGGCCGTGGGCACGGCCATCGCCACGCTGGCGGGCTACGTGCTGGGCCGCTTTGAATTTCCGTTCAAGGGCCCGCTGCTTTACGTGTTGCTGGCGTCCCGCACCTTGCCGCCGATTGCGTTGCTGATTCCGTACTACGTGTTCTTTGCCGCCATCGGCCTGGCGGGCAGCCTGTTCGGGCTGTGGATCGTATACCTGACCGCCGTGATCCCCTTGCTGTCCTGGGTATTGATGGGCTACTTCGCATCGCTGCCCGTTGAGATCGAGCGCGCGGCGCGCATGGACGGCTGCACGCGTTGGCAGATGCTGCGCCACGTGACGCTGCCCATGGCGCTGCCGGGCATTGCGGCGGCGTTCATCATCGCGTTCCTGGTTGGCTGGAATGACCTGTTGTTCGCCATCGTGCTGACGGGCGGCACGCAGGCGCAAACGCTGTCGGCGTCGTTGTTGGGGCTGTCGCCGCTGATGCCGGGCTTTCGCGCGGACCTGGGCCTGTTCGCCGCCGCCAGCATGCTGGCGGCGCTGCCCCCGCTGGCGCTGGCCATGCTGTTCCAGCGCTTTATCACCAACCTGAACATCGTCGATCCCGTGACGAGCAATACGGACTAGCGATGACGATCGGCGTAGCGGCGGCGGGACCCAACGCGGGCGCGGCAGTCCACGCGGCGGCGCTGGCCGCCGAGCTGATGGGCCATGGCGCCATCGGCGGCTTCGCGGTGTTGGCCATCCTGGACTACGCGGGCCGCGTGCACCACGCGTCGTGCCAGCGCGGCGGCGTCAGCGCGCTGGACCTGCCGGCACATTGGTTGCAGGCCCGGCGCGCGGCGTTGATCGAAAGCGGGCCGGACCGCCCCGAGCCCCTGGTGCAGTTCCTGCCGGGCGCCGATGGCGTGGGGCTGGTCACGGGCCACCGCCTGCCCAATCGCCCAGGCGCGGACGGCGTGCCGCTGAACGTGGCCACGCTGCGGCTGATGGCGGGCGGAGCGAAGCCCGGCGACGCCGTCGCGCGCGTGCTGGGCGCGCACCCCGAAATCGACGCGGGCCTGATCGCGTTATCCGTCACGGGCGAACTGGGCTGGGGCAATACGCAGCGCGTGTCGCGCCGCCCCGATCACGGCATGGCCCGGCACGATAACGGCGACTGCCGTGTGGCCGTGCTGCACAACTCCATTCATCCGTGCGCGCCGCTGGCGCACGCCATGGCGGACCTGGCCTGGTACGCCTTGACCGGTACAACCGCTTCCTACCGCGCATTGCGACTGTACGCGGGCACGCCGATCATCCGCGCCACGCAGGATCGCGTGCACGTCGATGCACGCGGAGGCATACTTTCCATCGAACAGGCCGACCCGTCGCTGCCTCATGGCGCCCGCCGGGCGAACGCGGTCTACCTGGGCAGTGAAGTCTGGCAAGATGGCGGGCGTATCGGCCATACCGTCAGCGAACTCATTGCCGACCTGGCCGACGGGCAGGTGACCGGCGTGCCGGACCCCGCCCGCTCCCTCATCCTCATGAAGGAATAGGCCATGTCCCGTCGCGAAAATACCGAAAGACAAATTTTGCAGGCGCTGCAAGACCAGATCCTTGCAACGGGCATGGGCGGCGTGGGCATCAACGCCATCGCCAAACGCGCCGGCGTCAGCAAAGAACTGATCTACCGCTACTTCGACGGCATGCCGGGCCTGATGCTGGCCTGGATGCAGGAGCAGGACTTCTGGACGCGCAACCCCGGGTTGCTGGCCGCTGATGAATCCAGCCAGCGCACGCCGGGCGAACTGGTGATGTCGATGCTGCGCGCGCAGATCGACGCGCTGGCCGGCAACGAAACCCTGCGCGAAGTGCGCCGCTGGGAACTGATCGAACGCAACGAGGTGTCGGCGCCCTTGGCCGAACGGCGGGAACGCGCGGCGCGCGGTTTCATCGACCGCGTCGATGGCCTGGCCCCCGACGTGGACATGCCGGCGATGGTCAGCGTCATGCTGGCCGGCGTGTTGTACCTGATGCTGCGCGGCAAGACCGAATCCCACTTCCTGGGCGTGCCGCTGCGCACGCCCGAAGGCTGGGACCGCATCAGCGGCGCGCTGGAACACCTGGTGTCCCATGGCTTTCCAGACCCCTTGAATTCCGAATCCCTTGCCACCCTGGAGGCGCGCCGAGGCAAATCGCCGGCCGCCGACCCCGCCACCTGAGCCCTTCATGCCCGCGCAAACCGATCAGCACGACTACGACATCATCATCACCGGCGGCCAGATCGCCGACGGTTTGGGCGGGCCCGCCTTTCGCGCGGACCTGGCCATCCAGGGCGAACGCATCGCGGCCATCGGCGATGGCTCGTCATGGCGCGCGCGGCATCGCGTGGACGCCGCCGGCAAGGTGGTGTCGCCCGGCTTCATCGATTGCCACACCCACGATGACCGCGCGCTGCTGGGCACGCCGTTGATGCGGCCCAAGGTCAGCCAGGGCGTCACCACCGTGGTCACGGGCAATTGCGGCATCAGCCTGGCGCCCGTGCGCACGCCGGGTGACGTGGTGCCGCCCCCGCTGAACCTCCTGGCCAAGCACACGGGCGAACTCTACGCGCGCATGCAGGACTACGCCGCCGCGCTGGACGCCGCGCCCGCCGCCGTCAACAGCCTGGCGCTGGTAGGCCATTCCAGCCTGCGCGTATCCGCCATGGACCGGCTTGACCGCCCTGCCGACAAAGCCGAAATCGCCACCATGCGCCGCGCGCTGGACGAAGCCATGGCGGCCGGCGCGGCGGGCTTGTCCACGGGGCTGTACTACCCCACCGCCATGCACGCCAGCACCGAAGAAGTGATCGGCGTGGCCGAACCGCTGTCGGCCTGGCGCGGCCTGTACACCACACACCTGCGCGATGAAGCCGACCACGTCTGCGATGCCATGGAAGAAGCCTTCCTGATCGGGCGCGCCGCCGACGTGCCGGCCATCCTGTCGCACCACAAGGTCACCGGCAAGCACAACCACGGGCGCACCGCGCAAACGCTGGCGCTGTTTGACCGCGTGCGCGCCGACCAGCCACTGGGCATGGACGTGTATCCCTACGCCGCGTCGTCCACCATTTTGGAACCGCGCCGCGTGGCGGCCGGCGAAAAAATCATCGTCACGTGGTCGCAGACGCGCCCGGAAATCCAGGGCGTGGACTTGCGCGAACTGGCCGAGCGCGAAGGCAAGGACCCCACCCGCCTGGCCGAAGAGCTGTCGCCGGGTGGCGCAATTTATTTCTCGATGGACGAAGCCGACGTGAAGCGTGTCATCGGGCACGGCAGCGTGATGATCGGCTCGGATGGCCTGCCGCATGATCAGCGCCCGCATCCCCGTTTGTGGGGTGCGTTTTCGCGCGTGCTGGCGCGTTATGTGCGCGAGATGCGCGTGCTGGGCCTGGAAGAGGCGGTGCGCCGCATGACCAGCCTGACCGCCGCGCAATTCGGCATGAAAGATCGCGGGGTGCTGCGCGCCGGCTGTTATGCCGACGTGGTGGTGTTCGACGCCGCCACCGTCGCCGACCTGGCCAGCTTTGCCGAACCGACGCTGCCGTCCACCGGCATCCACGCCGTACTGGTCAACGGCCAGTTGGTCGAGGAAGACGGCGCCCCCACGGGCGCGCGCCCCGGCCGCCTGCTGCGCGGCGACGACCGCGCCGCGCCCGGCTTCGAAACGCCCACCTGGGCGGCGTGACGACCGGCGCGCAACACCCCATCACATTGGGACTGATCCCCGACGCCGGGTCCGCCCGGCGCAACCCTCCGCGCTGCGCGCCACGCGCAGCGCCCGGCTTGGAGCATCATGCACATTGTTGTCATCGGCGCGGGCGTGGTCGGCATGGCCACCGCCTACTTCCTGCATCGCGAGGGCCATCGCGTTACCGTGGTGGACGCGGGCTCCGGCCCGGGCCAGGCCACCAGCATGGCCAATGGTGCGCAGCTGAGCTATAGCTTTGTTGCGCCGCTGGCCGACCCCGCCGTGCTGCCCAAACTGCCGTCCTGGCTGCTGGCGCAGGATGCCCCGCTGCGCTTTCGTCCGCGCCTGGACCCGGACCAATGGCGCTGGAGCATCGGCTTCCTGCGTGCCTGCACGCGCGCCAAGAACCGGTCCACCACGCGCGAGCTGCTGGCGTTGGGCATGTACAGCCGCCTGTGCGTGCACGAGCTGGTGCGCAACGAGCAGCCCGATTTTGACTTTTCATCAGCGGGCAAGCTGCTGGTCTACCAGGACGCGGCGGCGTACCGGCACGCGCTGGCGCAACGCGATTACCTGGGCGGGCTGGGCTGCGAACAACAGGTGATGAACGCCGACGCCTGCGTGGCGATGGAGCCCGCGCTGACCGCGATCGGGCGCAGCATCCAGGGCGCGCTGTACACGCCTACTGAAGACGCCGGCGACTGCCAACGCTTGTGCATGGAACTGGAACGCATCCTGCGCGCCGCGCCCGACCCGGTGCGCTTTTACTTCGACACGCGGGTCAAGGCGCTGCGCCATGAACGCGGCCGCATCACCAGCGCCAACACCACCGTTGGCGATCTGTCGGCCGACCACTTCGTGCTGGCCGGCGGCATGGGCGCGCAGGCGCTGGCGCGGCCACTGGGGCTGAACCTGCACATCTATCCGCTGAAGGGATACAGCCTGACCTATACCTTGACGCCCGATAGCGTGGCGCCCACGGCAAGCATCAGTGACATCCGCCGCAAGGTGGTCTATGCGCGGCTGGGCCAGCGCCTGCGCGTGGCGGGCATGGTCGATATCGGCACGAGCGGTGGCGGGGTCGATCCGCAGCGCGTGCGCAGCCTGGAACGCGATGTGACGCAGTTCTTTCCGGACCTGAATGCGTCGGGGCCGCCCGCTGCGTGGGCGGGGCTGCGGCCCGCGCGGCCCGACGGCAAGCCACTGATCGGCGCCACGCCCTATCGCAACCTGTGGTTGAACACCGGCCACGGCGGCTTGGGTTTTACGCTGGCCCTGGGCAGCGCGCGCATGTTGACGGACTTGATGCGGGGCCGCGACCCCGCCGTGGAGCCGGCGGCTTTCGCGCTGCAATGAACGCGCGCCCAGCCTGAATCGCCGGGCGCGAAATCAGTCCGCCTTGATGCCGCGGCTTTGGATCAGCTTGCCCCACTTGGCGCGTTCCTTGACTTCGAACGCCGCCAGGTCCGCGCCGAACACGTTGCCCGGCGTGGCGCCGCCTTGCGCCAGCGACTGCTGCAACCGCGGCGACTTCAGCGCTTGCCGCATGGCGGCGATCAGCTTGTCGACCACCGGCGCCGGCGTGCCGCGCGGCGCGTACAGGCCCGACCACGCGGTGACCTCGAAGCCGGGCAAACCCGCCTCCGCCATCGTGGGCAAGTCGGGCGCGGCGGGGCTGCGTTCGGCCGAGGTGACCGCGATGCCGCGCAGGCGTCCGCCCGGCTTCAGCGCCGACATGGAACTGGGCAGGTTATCCATCAGGATGTCGACCTGGCCGCCGATCACGGCGGGTATCGCCGCCGACGAACCCTTGAACGGCACGTGCAGCATCTGCAAGCCCGCCGCCGATTCAAAATACGCGCCCGTCAGGTGAACCGACGAACCAACGCCGGGCGACGCATACGAATACTTGCCCGGGTCTTCCTTCACTGCCTTCATCACATCGCCCAGGTTGCGCCAGGGCGAATCGGCGGCCACCGCCATGACGTTGGGCGTAGACGCGATCATGCCCAGCGGCACCAGGTCGGTGGCGGGGTTGAAGCCGATGTTGCTGTAGAGGTATTGGTTGACCGTCTGCGTGCCGACCGAACCGAGCACGATGGTGTAGCCATCGGCCTGCGCGCGGGACGCAGCGGCAACGCCCAGGTTGCCCGCCGCGCCCGGTTTGTTTTCCACCACGATGGACTGGCCCAGCGCGGGCGCCATGTGCTGCGCAATGGTGCGCGCAAACAGATCGGTGGTGCCGCCCGGCGGAAACGGCACGATCAACGTGATCGGCCGCTCGGGCCATGCCTGCGCGGAGGCCGCCGCCGACAACGCCAACGTAGCGACCGCCGCCACGCTGGAAAAACGCGCCGCCCGTAAAGCGGTGCGCCATTGAATTGACCAGCCCATCCTTGTTCCCCTTCGCAGATTTTTGTGTGCGTGTGATCAAACGGAATTCGGCGTCGGTGCAGCGTGACGACAGAGCGCAAGAAAAGTGACCAACTGGTCACTTTTTACGCACTAGCATTAAGAACCGGCGCAGAAAGCTTGTCAACGAATGCGAAGAGGATTACGCGTTATCCCTAGGAACCGTCCCAACCGCCGCCCAAGGCCACGATCAGGTTCACGCTGGCAACCAGGCGCGTGCCCAGCAGGCTTAGCGCATTGCGCTCGCTGTTAAGCGCGGTGGCGTCCACCACCGCCACGCTCAGATAGTCCACCAGGCCGGCCTTGTACTGGTTCTGGATCAGGCGCAACGACTCGCGCGCGGACTCCAGCGCGCGGCGTTGCACGGTCTGTTCGTTTTCCATGACGCGCAGCTGGATCAGATAGTCCTCAACTTCGCGCAGGCCGACCAACGCCGCTTGGCGATAGGCGGCCGCTTGCGAGTCGTAGGCGGCGCGCGCCTGCTCGACTTGCGCGGCACGCGCGCCGCCATCGAATAGGGTCAGCGCCAACGCCGGGCCCAACGACCAGAAGCGCGCGGGCGCCGTCAGCAGGTCGGCGAACTGGCCGTTGCGAAAGCCGCCGTCGGCCGACAGGATCAGCGAGGGGAACCACGCGGCCTCGGCCACGCCGATCTGCGCATTGGCCGCGGCCGCGCGACGTTCTGCGGCGGCGATGTCCGGCCGCCGCTCAAGCAGTTCGGACGGCAGCCCCACCGGAATCTGCGGCAGCTGCAAGGCAAATACCGCCGGCGGCAGGCTGAACTGCGACGGGGCCTGCCCCATCAACACCGCGATGGCGTGCTCGTACTGGCCGCGCTGCCAGTCCAGGTCAATCGACTGGGCGCGCGTGCTTTCCACCTGCGTGCGCGCCACGGCGATGTCGGCCTGCCCCGCCACGCCCACTTCATAGCGGTTTTGCGTCAGTTGCAGCGACTTTTCATACGCCGCCACGGTAGCGTCCAGCAAGCGTTTCTGTTCGTCCAGCACGCGCAGTTGCAGATAGGTCTGCACCAGCGCCGCCTGCGCACTCAGGCGCGTGGCGGCCAAGTCGGCCAGGCTGGCCGCCGCGCTGGCCTCGGACGATTCCGTGCTGCGGCGCACGCGTCCCCACACGTCCAGTTCCCAGCTGACGCTGCCGGTCACGGAATACTGGTTCGACACATTGCTGCCATTGCCTGACGACGATGACGAGCCCGTGCCGACGCCCGCGCGCGACATGCCGGCGCTGGCGCCCACGGTGGGATAGAAGCCCGCGCGGGCGGCGCGCACCAGGCCCAGCGCCTGACGGTAATTGGCCTCGGCCTGGGCAATGGTCTGGTTCGACGTGTTCAAGCGCTCGACCAGCGAATTGAGCGTGTCGTCGCCATACACCTGCCACCACTTGCCACGGTCGGCCACGTCACGCGGTTCCGCCCGCTTCCAGCCGTCTACCTGCTCTTGCCCCTGCCCTTCCTTGTAGGACGCGCCCACATCCAGCGCGGGGCGTTGGTAATCAGGGCCGACCGCGCACGCGCCAAGCAGCGCGCACAGCGCCAGCGTGACGGCGCTGCGGGGTAGGAAGGATGCGGCAAACGGCTTGGGTCGGATCATGTAGGTTCTATGGAAGCAGGGGCGTCATTTCGCCGGGCGCGCCAGCGCGATGCCCACAGGCGAAAACGGTCCAGGTAAAGATAGACCACGGGAGTGGTGTACAGCGTCAGGATCTGGCTGAGGACCAGGCCGCCCACGATGGTGATACCCAGCGGCTGGCGCATCTCGACGCCCGCGCCGGTTGCCAGCACCAGCGGCAGCGCGCCGAAGATGGCGGCCATGGTCGTCATCATGATGGGGCGAAAGCGCGTCACGCACGCCTGGAAGATCGCTTCACGCGGCGCCATGCCCTGCACGCGCTGCGCTTCCAGCGCAAAGTCCACCATCATGATGGCGTTCTTTTTCACGATGCCGATCAACAGGAACACGCCGATCAGCGCAATCAGCGTGAAGTCCTGCCGCACCAGCAGCAGCGCCAGCAGCGCGCCCAGCCCGGCGGACGGCAAGGTGGACAGGATTGTCAGCGGGTGCACGAAGCTCTCGTACAAAATGCCGAGCACGATGTACATCGTGACCAGCGCCGCCAGGATCAGCCACGGCTGCTGCGCCAGCGTTTGCTGCAAGGCGGCGGCGGTGCCCTGGAAGCCCGCCTGGATCTGGTCCGACGGCAGGCCGATGCGCGCCACGGCCGCATCGATGGCGGCGGTGGCCTGACCCAGCGACACGCCGGGCGCCAGGCTGAACGACACCGTGTCCGCCACGAACAAACCCTGGTGCTGCACGCTGAGTGGCGCGTTGCCGTTTTCCAGGCTTGCAAACGCCAGCAGCGGCACGCGCGCGCCGGTCGACGTGATGACTTCCACCTGCTTGAGCGATTCAATGTCTTCGGCAAACCTGGGCTCCAGCCCCAGCACCACGTGGTACTGGTTCAGCGGCCCGTACATCACCGACACCTGCCGCTGGCTGAACGAATTGTTCAGCACCGTGGATATCGTGGACATGCTGACGCCCAGCCGCGTTGCGGCCTCGCGGTCGATCACCAGGTTGATCTGGCGGCCCTTGTCCTCGACATCGGTATCCACGTCGGTGATTTCAGGAATCTTCGCCATCGCCTGCTGCACCTTGGGCATCCAGGTGCGCAGCAATTGCAGGTCGCCCGACATCAGCGTGTAGTCGTACGAGCCCTGGCTCTGACGCCCGCCGATGCGGATGTCCTGCTGCGACACCAGGAACATGCGCGCGCCTGGCATGTTTTGCAGTTTGCCGCGCAGCCGGTTGATGACCACATCGGCCGACACCTTGCGCTCTTCCAGCGGCTTGAGCTGGATCTGCATGAAGCTGCTGTTGCTGCCGCCGCGCCCGCCGGCGTACCCCGTCATGCTTTGCACCGCCGGGTCCGCCAGCACCACCTTGCGCAGCGCGTCCAGCTTGGGAACGGTGGCCTGGAACGAGGTGCCCTGGTCGACCCGGAAAAAGCCCAGCAGCTGACCCGTGTCCTGCTGCGGGAAAAAGCCCTTGGGCACCGCCATGTACAGGTACACGTTCAGGCCCACGGCCACAGCCAGCGTCAGCATCATCAGGCGCCCATGCGCCAGCGCCCAGCGCAGGCTGCGGCGATAGCCGTCCAGCATGGCTTCAAAGCCGCGTTCGGACCAGCGCGCGAGCCGTCCGGGCGGCTTGGCGTCCTTGGGCTCGGGACGCAACAGCCGCGCGCACATCATGGGCGTCAACGTCAGGGACACCACCAGCGACACCATGATGGCGGCCGACAGCGTCACGGCGAATTCGCGGAACAGCCGCCCCACCACGCCGCCCATCAGCAGGATGGGGATGAACACCGCCACCAGCGACAGGCTCATGGACAGCACCGTGAAGCCCACTTCGCGCGACCCGCGCAGCGCCGCGCGCATGGGCGACATGCCGTTCTCGACATGCCGCATGATGTTTTCCAGCACCACGATGGCGTCGTCCACCACAAAGCCGGTGGCCACGATCAGTGCCATCAGCGAAATGGTGTTCAGCGTGAAGCCGCACATATACATGATGCAGAACGTGCCGATCAGCGATACCGGCACGGCCACGCTGGGGATGATGGCCGCGCGCCAGCGGCGCAGGAACAGCAGCACCACCAGCACCACCAAGCCCACGGCGATGATCAGCGTGAGTTCGGCTTCGTGCAGCGACGCGCGGATGCTGGGCGTGCGGTCTTGCGCAACCGTCATGTTCACGTCGGCCGGCATCAGCGCCTGCAACACGGGCAGCTGCGCGCGCACGGCGTTCACGGCTTCGATGATGTTGGCGTCGGCCTGCCGACGCACGATCATCAGGATGGCCTTGCGGTCGTTGTAGAAGCCGGTCTGGTACAGGTCTTCGACGGAATCCTCGACCTTGGCCACATCCGACACGCGCACCGGCGCGCCGTCTTTCCAGGCCACGATCAGCGGCCGATATTGCTCGGCGCGGCTGAGCTGGTCGCTGACCATGATCTGCCAGTGGTAGCGGTCGTTTTCCAGCACGCCCTTGGGCCGGTTCGAGTTGGCGTTGGCCAGCGTGCTGCGCAGCTGGTCCAGCGACACGCCGCGATTGGCCAGCGCGCCGGGCAGCACCGTGACGCGCACGGCCGGCAGCGAACTGCCGCCCACGGTGACTTCGCCCACGCCGTCCACCTGCGCCAGCTTCTGCGCCACGATGGTGGAGGCGATGTCGTACAGCTGGCCCTGGCCCAGCGTGTCGGACGTCAGCGCCAAGGTCATGATGGGCGCGTCCGACGGGTTGGACTTGTGATACGTGGGATTGCTGCGCAAGCCGGAAGGCAGCAACGAACGCGCCGCGTTGATGGCGGCCTGCACGTCGCGGGCCGCGCCGTTGATATCGCGCGACAAATCAAATTGCAGCGTCACGCGGGTAGACCCCTGCGAGCTGCTGGACGTCATTTCAGTCACGCCCGCGATGCTGCCCAGCGACCGCTCAAGCGGCGTGGCCACGCTGGATGCCATGGTTTCAGGGCTGGCGCCGGGCAGGCTGGCCGACACCGAAATCGTGGGGATATCCACCTGCGGCAAGGGCGCCACCGGCAACAGGAAAAACGCCAGCAGCCCCGCCATCACAACCGCCACGCTAAGCAGCGTGGTCGCTACCGGCCGGACGATGAAGGGCGCCGACATGATCATGACGCGTCCCCGGCGGCGGGCGCGCGCACGCCACGCCAGCGGCGCGACAGGCGGTCGAACATCAGGTAGATGACGGGCGTGGTGAACAGCGTCAGCACCTGGCTGAGCAGCAGGCCGCCCACCATCACCAGGCCCAGCGGCTGGCGCAATTCAGCGCCGGTGCCCGAAGACAGCATCAGCGGCAAGGCGCCGAACAAGGCGGCAAGCGTGGTCATCAAGATGGGCCGGAAGCGCAGCAGCGCGGCTTCGTGGATGGCCGCGCGCGGGCTCAGGCCGCGCTTGCGCTCGGCGTCCAGCGCGAAGTCGATCATCATGATGGCGTTCTTTTTCACGATGCCGATGAGCAGGATGATGCCGATGATGCCGATCATGTCCAACTCGGTGCCGCTGATCAACAGCGCCAGCAAGGCCCCCACGCCGGCGGACGGCAAGGTCGACAGGATGGTGATGGGGTGGATGTAGCTTTCGTACAGCACGCCCAGCACGATGTACATGGTGACGACGGCGGCCAGGATCAGCCACAACGTGCTGGTCAGCGAATTCTGGAACGCCAGCGCGGCGCCCTGGAAGCGGGTCTCGACGCCGGCGGGCATGCCGATCTCGGCTTCGGCGGCGGTGATGGCTTCGACCGCGTTGGACAAGGACGCGCCCGGCGCCAGGTTGAACGACACCGTGACCATCGGGAACTGGTCCAGCCGGTTCACGGCAAGCACCGTACGCCCTTCGGTGATGTGCGCCACGGACGACAGCGGCACCTGCGTGCCCGCGGCCGTGGGCACATGGATCTGCCCCAGCGCGGACGGGTTCATCTGGAACTGTGGCTGCACTTCCAGCACCACGCGGTACTGGTTCGACTGCGTGAAGATCGTGGAAATCAGGCGCTGGCCGAAGGCGTCGTAAAGCGCTTCGTCGATGACGGCGGCCGTAATGCCCAGGCGCGAGGCCGCATCGCGGTCGATCTCGACCCAGGTCTGCAAGCCGTCGTCCTGCAAGTCATCCGTTACGTCCTTCAGGCCCGGCACCTGGCGCAGCCGGTCCACCAGCTTGGGCGTCCATTCGCTCAGCACCTTCAGGTCGGGGTTGGACAGCGTCATCTGATATTGCGTGCGGCTGACGCGGTCTTCGATGGTCAGGTCCTGCACGGGCTGCATGTAGACGGTCAGGCCGTCCTGCTTGCCCAGCGATTCCTGCAAGCGCGCCATCACCGTGCGCAAATCGCCGCTGCGCTCGGCTTGCGGCTTTAAGGAAATCTGCATGCGGCCGGCGCTAAGCGTGGCGTTGCTGCCGTCGACACCGATGAACGAGGACACGGCCTGCACGTCCGGATCTTGCAGCACCAGCCGCGCGGCGGCCTGCTGGCGTTCGGCCATGGCCGGAAACGAAATGGATTGCGGCGCCTGCGTGATGGCCTGGATCAGCCCGGTGTCCTGCTGCGGGAAAAAGCCCTTGGGCACCACCATGTACAGCACCACGGTCAGCGCGAACGTGCCCAGCGCCACCAGCAAGGTCAGGGGCTGATGGCGCAGCACCACTTGCAGCATCCGGTCATAGCCGGCGATGACGCGGTCAATGAAGTTGCCGGTGGCGGTGTGAAAACGCCCGTGCTTCTGTTCCGATTCCGCGCGCAGCAGGCGTGCGCACATCATCGGCGTCAGGGTCAGCGACACCACCAGTGAAATCAGGATGGACACCGCCAGCGTGATGGCGAATTCGCGGAACAGCCGGCCCACGACTTCGGTCATGAACAACAGCGGAATCAGCACGGCGATCAGCGAGAACGTCAGCGAGATCAGCGTGAACCCGATCTGCGAGGCCCCCTTGAGCGCCGCCTGCATCGGCGTTTCGCCTTCTTCGATGTGGCGCGCGATGTTCTCGATCATGACGATGGCGTCGTCCACCACGAAGCCGGTGGCGATCGTCAGCGCCATCAGCGTCAGGTTGTTGATAGAGAACCCGGCCAGATACATGATGCCGAACGTGCCCACCAGCGACAGCGGCACCACGACGCTGGGGATCAGCGTGGCGGTCAGGCTGCGCAGGAACACAAAGGTCACCATCACCACCAGCCCCACGGCCAGCAGCATTTCAAACTTCACGTCTTCGACGGAATCGCGGATGGTCTGCGTGCGGTCGGACACCACGGTGACATCCAGCGTGGCCGGCAGCGCGGCGCGCAGCTGCGGCAACAGCGTCTGGATGCGGTTGACCACATCGATCACGTTGGCGCCGGGCTGGCGCTGGATGTTCAACAGGATGGCGGGCTTGTCGCCGGCCCATGCGGCCTGGCGCGTGTCTTCGGCGCCTTCGACCGCGCGCGCCACGTCGGACAGACGCAGCGGCGCGTTGTTCTTGTAGGCGATGATCAGGTCGTTGTAGTCGGTGGGCGACTTCAGCTGGTCATTGGCGTTGATGGTGGTGGAGCGCAGCGGGCCGTCCAGGTTGCCCTTGGGCTGATTGACGTTGGCGCCCACGATGGCGGTGCGCAGGTCGGACATGGCCAGGCCGTTGGCGGCCAGCGCCTGCGGGTTGACCTGCACGCGCACGGCCGGGCGCTGCCCGCCCGCCACGCTGACCAGACCCACGCCGGGAATCTGCGACAGCTTCTGCGCCACCCGCGTGTCGACCAGGTCGCGCACCTGCGGCAAGGGCATGGTGGGCGATGTGATGGCCAGCGTCAGCACGGCGGCATCGGCGGGGTTGACCTTGTTGTACGTGGGCGGCACCGGCAGGTCGCTGGGCAGCAGGTTGGATGCCGCGTTGATGGCGGCCTGCACCTGCTGCTCGGCCACGTCCAGTGGCAAGGTCAGGTTGAACTGCATGGTGATGACCGACGCGCCGCCCGAACTGGTGGACGACATCTGGTTCAAGCCCGGCATCTGCCCAAACTGCCGTTCCAGCGGGGACGTGACCAGCGAGGTCATCACGTCGGGGCTGGCCCCAGGGTACAGCGTCACCACCTGGATCGTCGGGTAGTCCACCTCGGGCAGCGCCGACACGGGCAACATGCGGTAGGCGATGAAGCCGGCAATCAGGATGGCGACCATCGCCAGCGTGGTGGCGACGGGGCGCAGGATGAACAGACGCGACGGACTCACGATGCGCTCGGCTTATTTGGACGGCGGCGTGGTGCCGGCAGGGGCGCCCGCGCCCAGCGTCTTGTCGCGGGTGGCGGGAATGACTTCGGCGCCGCCCACGATTTCAACCTTGGCCCCGGCGCGCAGGCGGTCGGTGCCTTCGGTGACGACGCGGTCGCCCGGTTGCAGCCCTTCGTTCACGGCGACCATGCCGTTGTTGATGGCGCCCAGCTTGACCTGGCGCACGGCGATGGTGTTGTCCGGCTGCACCAGGAACACAAAGGCGCCGGCCGAGCCTTGCTGGATGGCGGCGGTGGGGACGGCGGTGACGTCCTTGCGCGTCAGCACGTGCAGGCGCACGTTGACGAACTGGTTCGGGAACAGCGCGTCGTCCGCGTTTTCAAACTTGGCCTTCAGTTTCAAGGTGCCGGTGGTGACGTCGATCTGGTTGTCCAGCGTTTCCAGCACGCCGGTGGCGATACGGCGCGTGTCGGCGCGGTCGTACGCGTCAACGGCCAAGGTTCGGCCGGCCGCGATTTCGCCACGCACTTCGGGCAGCTGGGTTTCCGGCAGCGTGAAGACGACGGAGATGGGCTGGGTCTGGGTAATGACAACCAGCCCATTGGTATCGGAGCTGGACACCAGGTTGCCCCGGTCCACCTGGCGCAGGCCCAGCCGGCCGCTGATGGGCGCGGTGATGCGGGCGTAATCCAGCTGCAACTTGGCGTTGTCCACATTGGCCTGGTCGCTTTTGACGGTGCCTTCGTATTGGCGCACCAGCGCGGCCTGGGTGTCGACCTGCTGCTTGGCGATGGAGTCCTGCTTGAACAGGGCTTGATAGCGTTGCAGGTCGCGCCGCGCGTTTTCAAGCTGGGCCAGATTCTGCATCTGCGTGCCGCGCGCCTGGTCCAGCGCCACCTGGAAGGCGCGCGGGTCGACTTGCGCCAGCACATCACCGGCCTTCACTTGCTGGCCTTCCTGAAATTTCACGTCGACCAGTTCGCCGCTGACGCGGCTGCGCACCGTGACCGTGTTGTACGCGGTGACGGTGCCCAGAGACTTCAGGTAGATGTCGATGTCCTGCTTGGTGGCGGTTGCGATGCGCACCGGGACGGGCAGGTTGGCCATCGCGGCCGCGGGGGGCCGGCCGCCGCCCGGGCCTCGCGCGCCGGCCGGACCGCCCTGCTTGGCAGCGGGCCGCAGCACCAGCCAGGCAATACCGGCAACCACCAGCAGCAACACGACCAAGCCGCCAATGCGGCGGCGGGTCCAGCGGGACGGTGGGGAAACAGGACGACTTTCGGACATGGAAACGGTTCCGGCACTAATGCAGAAAGCCGTATTGTCTACTAGTCGGGTTCCGTTTCGCGCATCGCGGGCGCCAGTTGAAACTGGCCGCAACAAGAATCAGCCTTGCGGCGGCCGTAGGCGGGCAAGGGAGCAGCCTACGAGCTGCACAACGTCATCTGAAAGGCGACGTCGCGGGCCACCTGCTGGGGCTTGAATTCGCCGTCTTGCGTGGAAAAACGTATCCAGATCATGTACTTATTGGCGCTGATCTCGGGGAATACGCCTTGCTCGGGGTCGACCCACACGCGCAGCAGATGAAACTGCTTGCCGCCCAGCATCTGCTGGTAGGCGCCCTGCTCGGCCACGATGTCGGTCTTGCGGCCGGACTCGCGCAGCAGCCGCAACGCCAGCGTCAGCCCGTCGTACAGGGCAAGAAACGGTGAGATCCAGGCCTGAAGGTCCGCAAGGCGGGCGGCTTCGGATTTGTTCTGCCAGGCAAAGTAGGACGGCATGTCGACCTGCGTGGCGCTGCCCGGCACGGACAAGCGACCACGCAGGCTGGTCAACCATTCGTTTTCGCGCAGCGACTGGCCGGTCTTGCCGGGCGCGGCCAATGCCGTGGCCACTTTTTCCAGTTCGCGCAGCATGGCTTCCAGCGCATCCTGCGCCACGCCGGGGTGATCGCGCAGACCCACCAGCGCCATGCGCTGGCGTTCAAGGTCTTGCAGCACCGCGCCTTTCACGTCCGTGCGTTCGCAGGCGTCGAGCAAATCGAAAAGAGAAGTAACGGCAACCTGATGTTGGCGTGAATCCCCTGCCTGGGCAAAGAAGAACAACCTGTCGAACAGGTATTCCAATCGCAGGTAGGCGCGGATGCGCTCATTGAAGGGGTATTCGTAAACAATCACGCTTTTTTACAGGCCCATCAGTGGTCAGCCAGCCGGCCGGGATGTGGAAGGGTGCCGGCCCGCTTGCGCTTACCGGCCCTGGGTGGTCGCCAGCGCAAGCCAGCGGTCATGCAAGGTCTTTGCCTGCGCGCGCAATTGCTCGGGTGTTGTGGCGCCGTCGTTGATGATGACGTCGTCAGCGGACTCCAGGCGGACTTGCCGCGCAGCCTGTGCCGCCATAATACGCCTGATGGCGGGCTCCGTCAGCCCGCTGCGAGCCTGCACGCGAGCCACCTGTGTGTCGGGGTCGCAGTCCACCACGCAGATGCGGTCAACGCGCCCGCGCCACCGCTGTAAGGACTCCACCAAAAGCGGCACCACAAAGACCAGATACGATCCGGTCGCGGCCGCCGCCTGGCGCCGTGTTTCTTCGGAGATGATGGGATGCAGCACGGCTTCAAGCCGCTGCCGCACGGCGGGGTCGGCGAAGGCGCGCTCGCGCATCCAGTCGCGGTTCAGCGCACCGTCCGGGGTCAACGCATCGGCGCCGAACTCGGTCGCGATGGCGGGCATGGCCGCGCCATTAGCGGCGGTCAGCGCGCGCGCGATTTCATCGGTGTCGACCAGCGTTGCGCCCCAGTCCGCCAGCATGTCGGCCACGCGGGACTTGCCCGACCCGATGCCGCCCGTCAGCCCAATCTTGAACATGATGCCTATCCTTTCCCGCCGGCTCACGCCTGGCGCATCAACAACCACAAGCCCTCGTCGCCACCCAACAGCAACATCACGATACCGGCCAATGCCAGGTAGGGTCCGAAAGGCAGCGGCTGCCCCCGGCCCGCGCGACCGCTGAGCGTGAGCGCGCCGCCGATCAAGACGCCCACCAACGAGGCCGCCAGCAACAGCATCGGCAGCGACTCGGCGCCAAACCAGGCGCCCAGCGCGGCCAGCAATTTGAAGTCGCCATAGCCCATGCCTTCGCGCCCGGTCAGCAGCCGGAACAGATGGAAGATAACCCACAGGAACACATAGCCGGCCACCGCGCCGATCACCGCCAGCGGCAAGGTGGTGAAGGTGCCGAACAGGTTGACGAGCAGGCCGGCCCAGACCAGCGGTTGCGTCAGCACATCAGGCAGCAGCGTGGTTTCAAAATCGATCCAGCCCAAGGCGATCAGCATGGCCGACAAGCCCATGGCGCACAAGGCGACGGGCGTGGCGCCGTAGCGCCAGGCGCAGGCGGCAAACACCAGGCAGGTCAGCAATTCAATGGCGGGGTAGCGCCACGCAATCACGGCATCGCACGCGGCGCAGCGGCCCCGCAGCAAAAGCCAGCCCAACACCGGCAGCCGCCGCCAGCCACGCACCGGCGCGTGGCAGGCAGGGCAATGCGATGCCGGATGGAACAGGCCGTCGGGGCTGTCGGGCCGCGCCCGGCCCACCGCGTCCAGGCATTGCGCCTGCCATTCGCGTTCCATCATGCGAGGCAGCCGATAGGTCAGCACGGTCAGCCAATTGCCGACGAACAAGCCCGCCAACGCGGCCAGCGCAATGAAGGCGCCCAAGGGAATATCGAAAGCGTGTCGCAGCACGTTCATGCCCGCCCGCGACAAAGGCGCGCGCCAGACCCAGCGCCAGATCCAGCGCCCCGTCCGTCGGCCAAAAGGCCGACAGCAAATCGGCGGCCGTGTCGTTTATTGTGCATAAAGTGCTGACTACACCCAAGAGTGGCTAAGGGAACGTATCGAATCTTCGCATAAGTGCGTAAAATCGGAGACAGACTCAATTCACGGATAAGCTGCCATGACCGCCCGCGTCGACATCGTTACCCGATCCCGCAAACTCAGCGTCATGGGGCTGCTGCTGGCCGGTACCGCACTAGGTGCGGCAGGCTGCGCCCAGCAAAAAACCGAAGGCTATTACGACCCCCCGGCTGAAAGCACGGTGACCGATGCCCAGTACCAGGGATCGGGCGCCGGCTACCGCAGCGTCATCCGCGCGCCGTCGCAAGTGCAAATCGCCCTGAAGCCCGACGCTCGCAAACCCCAGAACCAAGCCGCGCAAGCCGCCGCCGGTGGCCAGACCACGGAAGACGGCCAGCCCGTTCCGGAAGGCGCCGACAACAGCGCCGCCGTTGCCGCTTCCACGCCCGCCCCGGCCGCTGCTCCCAATGCCGCGGCCCACAGCCTGGTGCCACAGCCGCAGACCTACATGGGCACGTTGCCGTGTTTCTCGCCCGCCATGCAATGCACGGCGCAGCGCGTGACGTTGACCCTGGCGCCCAACGGCCGTTGGCGTGGCCGCACGGCCTATCTGGAAAACGACCCGAACAAGGGCCCCGCCGTAACCGAACAGGGTTGCTGGGACGCCACCGACGAACGCCCGCCGCGCGTCATCATGATGGATGGCAACGGTAACGTCCGCGCCGAGTTCGTGGTGGCCGCCAACAACGTGCTGCGCGTGCGTTCGATCGCCGGCCAAACGCCCAACTTGAACTACAACCTGACCCGCCAGCCGGATCTGGACCCGATCGACGAGTTGGCCAAGGCCGCGGCGCCCAAGTGCCCGTAACGCCGGCATAACGCAACAACCCGATCCCGCCGGGCCCGCCGAACACCTTGTT
>NZ_JCBAMR010000025.1:0-90937 GCF_059760425.1 Achromobacter sp. RT286_PF | reverse complement strand
CCAAGACTATAGCACGATTTTTGCAGATTGTGCAACTGGCTTTTGCCTGATTTGCACCCTTCCTTGCAATCCCACCTGACTGCCATCGCTGGCTGCTTGGCGGCAGGCCGGAGCCCGTCGTACTGCTTGGCTTCGCGGTTCAAAAATGTCTGAACTGCGAAGGAGCGAGACTATAGCACAGGTTTTTGGGCGGGCCGGCCGGGCTGGCAAGAAAGTTGTGTAAATCTAAATACGCATGAAGTGGGCATCGCAACCGGTGATGCCGCCCTCTATATAGATAGTTGGCGCCCGGGCTTGCCTAGGCGTAGGGTACGTTTACTATTCGCTGTACGCCGCACCTACTTGGAGACGAGCACGCTATGCCCCCCGCCATCGCCCAGCGCGAAGATATTCTGATCAATGTGACCCCGTTTGAAACCCGCGTTGCGCTGGTGGAACAGGGGTCAGTGCAGGAGCTGCATGTGGAACGCAGCATCCAGCGTGGCCATGTCGGCAATATCTACCTGGGGCGTGTGGTTCGTGTGTTGCCGGGCATGCAAAGCGCGTTTATCGATATTGGCCTGGAGCGCGCCGCCTTTATTCATATTGCCGACCTACGTGAGAACCGCGGCGAACGTAGCCAGGGTTTGACGCCCACGCCCATCGAAAAGCTGCTCTTCGAGGGACAGACCATCATGGTTCAGGTGGTCAAGGACCCGCTGGGGACCAAGGGCGCGCGTCTGTCGACCCAGATTAGCATGGCGGGACGGATGCTGGTTTATCTGCCCCATGATCCCCATATCGGGATTTCGCAGAAGATCGATGCCGAATCCGAGCGCATTCAGCTGCGTGAGCGGCTGCAGGCGCTGATGCCGGCGGATGAGAAAGGCGGCTTTATCGTGCGGACGCAGGCCGAAGGCGCTAATGATGAAGAACTAACCGCCGACCTGGAATATTTGCGCAAGCTCTGGAGCAGCGTCCAGGCTGCCGCTAGAACCCAGCCCGCCCCCGCGCTTTTGCATCAAGACCTGACGCTGGCGCAACGCGTATTGCGAGACATGGTGGGGCCGACGATTGGCGCCATTCTGGTGGATTCGCGCACGACCAGCGCCGCGATGCTGGAATGGGCACGGGTCTACACCCCGTCGGTAGTCGACCGCATTCAACATTACAGCGGCGACCGCCCCTTGTTCGATACCGCCAACGTCGACGACGAAATTGCGCGGGCGCTGTCTCGCCGGGTGGACCTGAAATCGGGCGGGTATTTGATCATCGACCAGACCGAAGCACTGACGACGGTGGACGTGAATACCGGCGGGTTCGTCGGCGGCCGCAACTTTGACGACACCATATTCAAGACCAACCTGGAGGCGGCCCAGGCAATCGCGCGCCAACTGCGGCTGCGTAACCTGGGCGGCATTGTCATCCTGGACTTCATCGACATGGAAGAGCAGGAACACCGCGACACGGTGCTGGCCGAACTCAAAAAAGCCTTGTCGCGCGACCGCACGCGCATGACGGTTAATGGCTTCACGCAACTGGGGCTGGTGGAAATGACGCGAAAGCGCACGCGGGATTCGCTCGCGCATCAGCTTTGCGAGCCCTGCCCCATGTGCGAATCGCGCGGCAATGTCCGCACGCCGCGTACCGTCTGCTACGAGATTCTGCGTGAAATCCTGCGCGAGGCCCGCCAGTTCAATCCCAAGGAGTTTCGGATCTTGGCGTCGCAGGACGTCGTGGATTTATTTTTGGAAGAAGAAAGCCAGCATTTGGCGATGCTCGGCGATTTCGTCGGCAAACGGGTATCCCTGGAAGTCGAGAGCACCTATACGCAGGAAAAATACGACATCATTCTCGTTTAATCTCGCCTGACACGCGCGTATAGCAAAAACCCATCTGACTTTCACATCAATCTTCGCAAATTATGTGACGTAACGATTCGATTGAAATGAAGTTTGAAACGGATGGCGGCGAGTAGCTTCAGCCGATAAGCTCGCGGGCGCTTTGACAGGGTTTACCCTGCCAAGCGCCCTTTTTCATGCTTTCGGAGGTTATTCAATGAAGTCCCTATTCCGTCCGTTCTTGCTGCTGGTTGCGGCGCTGCCGCTGGTGCTGGCCGCTTGCGGCGACAAGGAGCCCGAGCAGCGTGCCGCGTTCATTCAGTACCTGCAAACTCGCATCGTGGACAAGCCCGGCGTGCGCGTGCCCAAGCTGACGGATGAGGAACAGAAGTCGTTCGGCGACTACGCTGCCCATTACGCCGTGATCACCGATTTCAACGCCGGCATGGACGCGTCCGTAAAGCCGTTGTCTGGAATCATCCAAAAAGGCGCCCTGCGTTCGTTGAACGATATCGTGACGCGCCGCGAGGATATGAAAGCCGCTCAACAGTCCTTGAGCGATATGGGCGTTGCACTGAAAGATCAGCAGACCAAGGCGGACGCGGCGCACGCGCAACTTAAACAGCCGGCGGACTTGAAGACGGTTTACGACAAGGCCTATGAAAAGACCGTGAGCCTGCCCGCCGACACGTTCCGCGACGTGCTGCCGCAATTGAATGCCACCTTCGACAGCGGCTTGAAAATCGCCGACTACGTCGAGGCGCACAAAGCGCAGATCGAGATCTCCGGTCCGATCGTCAAGGTGAACGACCCGGCGGTGCAAACCGAGTTGAACCAGCTGCTGCAAAACCTGAATGAACAGGCCAAGAACCTGCAACAGGCGCATACCCGCATGCAGGCGTTGATGCTGGGCCGATAAGTCAGGGACCATCAAGCCGAGGCGATTCGATTGCGCCCGGCTTTTTTTGCGCGATACACGGCGGCGTCGGCGGCCTCAAGCAACGTCGATGCGGGCTCTGCATCGGTAGGTCTGGCAGTTGCCACACCGATGCTGACCGTGACGATGCCGCCCACATTGTCTTCATGCGGAATACCAAATTCCGCAATCGCTCCCCGTATGGATTCGGCAATGGCCGTCGCGTCGCCGCGATCGGTATCGGGCAGCAGCAGCACGAACTCTTCGCCACCATAGCGGGCCGCCAGGTCGCGAGGCCGCCGGGCTTTACTCTCGAGGGCCAGCGCCAGCCGTTTCAACAGCTCGTCGCCCTCTTGATGGCCGTAGCGATCGTTGTAGCGCTTGAAGTGATCCGCATCCAGAAAAAGCAGTGAGATCGGCGTGCCATTGCGGCGGGCCGATGCCCACTCGCGCTCAAGCGTTTCGTCAAACGTGCGTCGGTTGGCGATGCCGGTCAGGCCATCCGTCTGTGCGCGCTCTCGCAATTGCTGTTCGAATGCCTGACGCCACCGCATTTCACGACGGAACAACACAATCTGCGCCATCACCGAGAAAAACAGTGCCAGCGTAACGGGCACGATCAACGCCGCGCGCCGTTCCCAACGCGCCAGGATGTCGTCCACGGATAGCGCCACGTCGATCACCAGCGGCGTCTTGTCGATGGTGTCGAAGGTGTAAAGACGGTTCACGCCATCAGGCGCCCAGTCGCCCACGAAAGTGCTTTCACGCCGGATCAGGAATTGCTGGAATGCCAGCAGCCCGGCCCCGCTATCGGCAACATCCGCAACGGAATAAGGATTACGCACCAGCACCACGCCGTCGTTGCGGAATATCGTGATGGCGTCGTTGTGGCCGATGGACAGCTCTGCGAATCGATCGCGGAAATACGCCATCCGCAATGAACCGGCAACGACTCCGGCGAAACTGCCATCCGCATTCACCAGGCGACGGCTGATTGCGATGCTTTCATCGCCCTGTCGCAGGCGGCTGATATAAGGGCGGCTGACGTACAAACCCACATCGTGCGCATCGCGGTGCACGCGAAAGTAGTCGCGGTCGGCAAAATTCAACGGCGGGGGATTAATCGAGGTGGAGTCATAACGGATGTTTCCGTCGCGATCCAGCACCACGATGGCGCCCAGGTATTCGGCGGTGGACGACCGGTCAAACAGAAAGCGCTGTAGCGTAGGACGGCTGACGTCCCCGATACCGGGCTCGCCCAGCCGTTCTACGACGCCTTGCAGGGATAAATCGTAGATTTGAAGCGTGCGGCCAATATCAGCGGCAAGCACCCCGGTGATGTTACGTGCCGACTTGTTCGCGGTAGCCCAGGTGGCCTGACGGTCGATCCACAGCAACGCCACTGCCGCCATGCAGATGCCGATGGCCACCAGTCCGGCCAACGCGTACAAGGCGCGGTGCACAAAACTGCGAGACTTCAAACCGGCGCTCCTTGGCGATGCGTGCGGGTGTCGTGGCTGACGTCCTTGCGATATTCAGCAGGATGATGCCGCCGCCTGGCGCGGCGCGCAAGGCGGCAAACCCGAGCAACGCGCCGGGCGCCGTACGCCCGGCCTTAGCCGTCAAGAAACCGCCGCCGCGCCGATTCGGAACGGAAACGCGCCCGCGCCCCGGACCCGGTCCGTCTCGCGGTGTGCGCTGATCGCCCATGCAGGCGCAGCGCTGCCCCCTGGCGTGAGCAGCTGACGCATCGCGTCAGCCGAAAATCCGCACTGCAACGCCAAAGCCTGGCGTCGGGCAAGCTCAACCCCTACAGCGTGCGGTGTCAAAAAACCCCGGTCCGAATGCAGCATGGCAGCCCCCTGGCAAATGCTCTTCGTAAGTGAAGAGTCAGTGCTGATAAATCTACCGCAGCCGGGCACCGCCGCGCGTGAAATGAACCGAAAAGTTGTGCAACGATGGCGATATACAGCGTTACGCCAGGGGATTGGTGGCCGCCTCGGCGGCTTCTCGGTCCGGCTTGTCGTTTCGCCCGTCGGCAGGCCCCGTCATATTGCCGTACAGCAACGACCGGCCCGCGAACAGGCCGCCCGCCACTTCCAGGTCGAAGCGTTCGGTATCGCGCCGGCGCACGTCCTGCACCACCTCGGCGGCCTCGTCCGCCGGCACCCCGATGGCGCGCAATGCGGCTTCGCCGAATACCAGCGCCGATTCCAGCGTTTCGCGCACCTGGTAGTCGACCCCTTCCTTGGCGAGGGCCAGGGAATGAATGCGGTCATACGCCCGGACCACCACGCGCACCAAGGGGAATTCGGACTTGATCAGCTTGACCATGTGATTCACGGCCTGCGGGTTGTCGATACAAATCAGGATCGCGCAGGCATTTTCAGCACCGGCCGTACGCAACATGTCGATGCGGGTACCGTCGCCGTAGTACACCTTCACACCCCACTTCGCTGCCGCGCGGATGGCGTCGGTGTCCGTATCCAGAATCGACACTTTCAGGTCGCGCGCCAGCATCGCCTGGGTGACGATCTGGCCGAAACGGCCAAAACCCACGATCAGCGCGCAGCCGTCCAGATCTTGCGCAACATCCACTCCGTCCATGGAAGGAACCGGCGCGGGCAGCAGCCACCGCAACGACAGTACACATAATGGGGTCAGAGCCATGGAAATAATGACGACTGCGGTCAGCACCGCCCCCGTATGCGCGTCGAAAATGCCGGCAGCCGCAGCCGCTCCATACAGCACGAACGCGAACTCGCCACCCTGGGCCAGCAACGCCGCCCGCGTCACCGCCTCTGCGTGCGAGGCGCGCAGCAAGCGGGCCACTACGTAGACGCCCAGCGATTTCACCGCCATGAACGCGACAACAGCCGCCAGGATCAGTGGCCATTCGCGCGCCACGGCCGACAGGTCCAGCGACATGCCGACGCCCAGAAAGAAGAGGCCCAGCAATATGCCCCGGAACGGTTCGACTTCGGCCTCCAGCTGATGTCGAAACGTGGATTCGGACAACAGAACCCCGGCAAGGAACGCGCCCATCGCCATCGACAAGCCGCCAAGTTCCATCAGCAAGGCGGCGCCCAGCACGACGAGCAGGGCCGCGGCGGTCATGACTTCGCGGGCGTGGGCGGCGGCCAACAGCCGGAACAACGGGTTCAGCAACCAGCGCCCGGCCGCCAGCAGCGCCAGGATGCAGCCCAGGGCTATCGCGGTCTGCGTCCAGGGGTTGCCGTGATCCGCCGTCGCGCCGCTGGGCGCCAGCAAGGCCACCAAGGCCAGCAGGGGCACGATGGCCAGGTCTTCCAGCAGCAAAATGGAGACGATGCGCTGGCCCTGCGCGCTGGTGCTTTCGTCGCGCTCGCCCAAGATCTGCATCACGATTGCCGTGGACGACAGCACGAATCCCATCGCGGCCATGAACGCGGCCGCGCCCGACAGGCCCGCCAGCAAGCCCACCACCGTCAGCAGCCCGCCGCAGGCCAGGACCTGCGCCACGCCCAGCCCGAAGATTTCACCCCGCAGCTTCCACAGGCGCGAAGGCTGCATTTCCAGCCCGATGATGAACAGGAACATGACAACGCCCAGTTCCGCCACGTGCAGGATGGACTTGGGGTCGGAAAAGAAACCAATGCCGAAGGGACCGATCGCCAAGCCGGCCGCCAGGTAGCCCAACACGGAACCCAGCCCCAGGCGCTTGAAGATCGGTACGGCGACGACCGCCGCGCCCAGCAGGACGACGACGTTCACAAGTTGATTGCCTTCGATAGGCGAAGCCATAAGGCGCTCCTGGTTATACGATGGGCCCGCCATACAAGGCAGGGCCCGGCCACAGCAGAGGGGCTTGCGCCATTTTCCGGCTATCCGTCGGATTGGCAATCAGAAACTACGGGGCTTGGGCGGTGGACGGGGCGGCGCCAAGAAGCGCCCGCGCCGTGCCCCGGGCGGCACAAAAAAAGCCGCCGCGCTGGTTGCGCGGCGGCTCGGGCCGATAAGGGTCGCGTTCAGTCGTCGCGAAATTGCATCTTGTACAGCGACGCGTACAGGCCATTGGCGGCCAGCAGCTCGGCGTGGGGACCCTCTTCGACAATTTTTCCGGCATCCAGCACGATGATCCGGTCGGCGTTCTGAACCGTGGACAGCCGATGCGCAATGACCAGCGTGGTGCGGCCCTTCATCAGGCGTTCCAGCGAGGCCTGCACCTGGCGTTCGGATTCGTTGTCCAGCGCCGAGGTGGCTTCGTCCAGGATCAAAATGGGCGCGTTCTTGATCAGCGCACGCGCAATGGCCAGGCGTTGGCGCTGGCCGCCGGACAGGCGGGCGGCATTCTCGCCGACCTGCGTGTTGATGCCCTGCGGCAGCCCTTCCACGAATTCCAGCAGGTTGGCGGCCGCCAGGGCGTCGCGCACTTTTTGCTCGCTGGACTTGCCCAGCGCGCCGTAACCGACGTTGGCCGCGATGGTGTCGTCAAACAGCACGACATCCTGGCTGACCAGCGACAGATGCGAACGCAGGCTGCGCAGCGTCAGCTCGTTGATGGGGGTGTCATCCACCAAAATCGACCCGGAGTCGGCCAGCACAAAGCGCGGCAGCATGTTGACCAGCGTGGTCTTGCCGCTGCCCGAACGGCCCACCAGCGCGACCGTCTGGCCCGGCTCCACCACGAAGGAAATGTCGTGGACCGTATCGCGGTCGGCATCGGGAAAGCGATGTTTGACATGGCGAAATTCCACCTTGCCGCGCACCGGTTCGGGCAGTTCCTTGGTGCCGGTGTCGATCTCGGGCGTCTGGTCGATCAGCGTGAACACGCTTTCGGCGGACACCAGCATTTTTTGCATGCGGGCGGCCACGTTGGTCAGGCGCTTGATGGGGTCGAAGATCTGCGCCAGCGCCGCCATGAACGACGCAAAACTACCCACCGTCAGCGAGCCGCTGTTGGCCTGGCTGAGGGCTACGGCAATGACCGCGCCCACCGAAATCGAAATGCAGACCTGGGTCAGGGGCGTCAGCGCGGCGTCCGCCGTGGCGGTGCGCATGGCAAATCGGCGCAGGCGGCGGCTGACGAAATCGAAGCGACCGCGTTCGACTTCATAGCCATCGAACAGCTTGATGACGCGCTGGCCGTCGATGCCTTCACCGACCACCCGGGTCAGTTCGGCGTTCATGTTGACCGTATCGCGGTTGATGCGGCGCAGGCGCTTGATGAAAAAGCGCGAGATCAGCACCGACACCGGCAACATGATCAGGATGATCAGCGTCAGCACCCACGACATGTACAGCAGGACGCAGATCAGCGCGATGACCACCAGCGTTTCGCGCACCAGCACCGTGATGACATCGGTGGCATAGCCGGTGACGTTGCCCGCGTCGATGGTGAAGCGGTTCAGCAGGCGCCCGGTGTCGCCGCGCTTGAAGTCGGCGTCGGGCAGGCCCAGCAGGCGCTCGAACATGTCGCGGCGCATGCCCAGCAGCACGTTGTTGGCCACCCAGGCCAGCAGGTAGTCGCTGAAGAAGTTGCAGATGCCGCGCAGCAGGATCAGGCCCACCACCGCCAACGGCAGTGCCCAGACATAATAGGGTTTGTTGCCGGAAAAGCCGCCGTCCAGCAAGGGCTTCATAATGACGGCCAGAACCGGTTGGGTCGCGGCCGCGCCCGCCATCAGCAGGACGGCCAGCAACAAGCCCTTCCAGTAGGAACCCACCCGGCTGTAGATCCGGCTCCAGAGTTCAGCCTTGACGGGGGTGGAGTCCGCGGGTGTGTTGCGTGCGGGAGAATTCAAAGGGAACACTCGCTTTTATACAATTGTGCCCAGGATTGTACTGGCTACGCGCCGCCGCGCTGAGCCGACCTACCCCTAATAAGACTAATTTGCCTTCCCACCCATCCATGTCCGATATCAGCTGTTTATACGTGCGCCTGCCCAATTGGGTGGGCGACGTCTGCATGAGCCTGCCCAGCTTGCGCGCATTGCAGGCCAGTGGCCTGCCCCTGGTGATCTGCGCGCGGCCATGGGCCCGCGACCTGCTCGATGGCGTGCCGAAGAAGGATTTTGTTCCCATGCGCGGCAAGGTGGGCCCGGACCGGGCCGCCGTCAGCGCCCACCGCCGCTCGCTGGGCGCCATGGGCCGCCGCGCGCGGGGCCTGCTGCTGCCCGATTCGCTATCCAGCGCCCTGGTGTTCCGGCTGGCCGGCCTGCCGTGCGCCGGCTACCGCGACGATGGCCGCAGCTTTCTGCTGCGTTGGCCGGTGAACAAGCCGGATGAATCTTTGCACGCCGTGCAGTCCTGGCACCACCTGACCCGCCAGGCCTTGTCGCTGTGGGGCCTGCCCAGCGGCCCGGCGCAGCCCGGCCCCACGCTGGACCTGCCGCTGACCCCGTCGCACCAGCAGGCCGCCGACCAAGCCATGCAGGCCGCCGGGCTGAGCGCGCAGCGTTTTATCCTGATTGCTCCCACTGCCACCGGCCTGCACAAGGGCAAGATCAAGGTCTGGCCGGGGTTCGATACACTGACGCGCGCCTTACAGGCGCAAGGCCATACCGTGGTAATGTGCCCCCCTCCGGCCGAAACGGACGAGGCACGGCGCAACGCCCCAACGGCGCAATTGTTGCCCGCCTTGCCGCTGGGCGCGTTTGCCGCGTTGACGGCGCGCGCGGCGCTGGTGATCTGCAACGACTCCGGGGTCTCCCACGTTGCCGCCGCCGCGTCCGCCCGGGAACTTGCGCTGTTTGGCGTGACCCGGCCGGGCCGAACCGGTCCGTGGTCGCCTCGGGCGGTATGCGTCGGGTCTGAGCATGCATGGCCGACCGTCGACGAAGTAGAACAGCAGGCGATGTCCCTGCTGGGCGGGACGATGTAATCAGGATTGTTTTGACATGACCTTTTCCAGCTACCTTACGAATCTGATCATTCCCTACAACTTGTGCGTGACGCTGGTCATCATCGGTCTGGCGCTGGGATGGTTCCGGCTGCGCAAGACCGGCGCGGCCATCATCGCCGCGGGCTTGCTGTGGGCGCTGGCCTGGTCCCTGCCCGCGACCTCGCTGTGGCTGGGCGGCGCGCTTGAAAACCGATATCCGCACTTGCCCCCCGCGGACTCCCCCACCGCCGACGCCATCGTCGTGCTGGGCGGCAACACCGCAAATGGCCGCGCCAACTGGTTCCTGCCCTATGACAAAGACACCGCCGTCGTGCGCGTGGACACGGCCGCCCAGCTGTATCTGGCCGGACGCGCGCCCAAGGTCGTATTGTCCGGTGGCGCGCTGGAAGGCGACGTCAGCGAAGCGCGCGGCATGGCGCATGCGATCCGTCAGCAAGGGGTACCGGAATCGGCGTTGATCCTGGAAAACAGCAGCCGCACCACCTACGAAAATGCGGCCTTGACCGAAGACGCGCTGAAATCGCGCGGCATCGCCAAGGTGCTGCTGGTGACGTCCGCGCTGCACATGCCGCGCGCCATGGCGGCGTTTTCCAAGCAAGGCGTGGAAGCCATCGCCGCGCCCGCGCCGCCGCAAATCGTCGCTCCGGCCGACGGTTCGCTGTCGCCGTGGCTGCCCGACCAGCGCACTTTCGACGCCAGCCGTTCCATCATCAAGGAATACGCCGGCCTGTTCGTCTATTGGCTGCGCGGATGGGTATGAGCCTGACGGCTTCCAACCTGGATTGCCGGGCGGGCTGCGGCGCATGCTGCATCGCCCCGTCTATCACTCGGCCGATTCCCGGCATGCCCCAGGGCAAGCCGGCCGGCGTGCCCTGTATTCAGTTGCTGCCGGACATGCGCTGCGCGATTTTCGGCCAGCCATCCCGCCCCGATTTCTGTGGTGGGCTGCAACCCCAGCAAGAGATGTGCGGCCCGGACCGCGAGCACGCGGTGCGATGGCTGGCGGACCTGGAACGCGCCACCGCGCCCGGCCATTGACCGTCAACGGCCAGCGGTCAATCGCCCGCCGTCAATCGCCGGCCGTCAATCGCAAACTATCGAACGCCGCGCCTGCTTCAAGCCTGTTGCCGCGCTTCAAGCACCTTTTCATATAGCGCCTCGTAGCGAGCAGCCACGGTTTCCCAGCTTTGGTCACGCGCGATCGCCAGGCCGCGCTCGGTCAACGCCGCCCGCAGATCCGGTTCCGAACCCAGCCGTTCCAGCGCCTGGGCAAGCTGTGCTCCGTCGCGCGGGTCTTGCAGGATCAGCGCGTCTTTACCCGCGGACAGGTATTGCGCAAACCCGCAGTAAGCCGGCGAGCTCACCACCACCGGCAAACCGTGCGACATGGCTTCCAACGGCGCCATGCCGTAGCTGTCGTTCAGGGTGGGATGCGCATAGATGTCCGCCGCGCTGAAATACTGGGCCACTTCTGGCGTGGGGTCGATCAACGTTACGCGGTGGGCGATGCCGCCCGCTGCGCGCACGCGGTCGCGGGTCGCGTCATCGGCGCCCACCACCAGCAGCTTGTATTGCGCCGGCAGCTGCGCCAGCGCGTCCAGCAGCGCCGGCAGGCCCTTGCGTAGCGGGTTTCTTGCCACCAGCAGGCAGCCGATGGTGTCGGCATCCCAGCCCAGACGGGCGCGGGTTGCTTCACGGCGAAGCGCCAGATCAGGCGATGGCAGCTTGACGCCCGGCGCGATGATTTCCACCTTCACCTGTGGGCCATAACTGCGGTGCAGCTGGTCCATGATCAGCCCGGACACGGCCACCACATGACGCGTGGGCGACTGGCGCACGCGCAGCTTCTCCAGCAGCAGATAGGTGGCCAGGCGCGGGCTGAGCCACGCGCGGAACCCCTGCACCGGGTTGACTCGCGCCACGCGGTTATAACGCACCGGCGTCACGTGCATGACCTGGATTTCGCCTGCCCAGCCGTTCATGTGTGAATGCACGATGTCGAACCGGCCGCGCGTCAGCCGATCGGCGCGCCAGGCAAAATACAGCACCCGCATCCAACTGGGCAGCCACCCGGGAAACCGCACAGGCAGAAACTCGAACGGCAGATCGCTGTCGAAATCGCGCGCAACGACGGACACGTCGTGACGCTCGCCCAGCACCCGCATCAGCTCCACGCCGTAAGCCTCGGCGCCACCGAAGCGGTTACCGAAACGGTCCACCAGCAGCGCGATGCGAAGCCGCCGCTCAACGGCGCCGGCGGGTGTCTTCATACCGGGTCAGGCACTTCTGCAGGAAACGGATGATGTTGGTGGAACGCGCCACCGTCACACGCGGCAAGCCGAAGGGATCATCCGAGGCCGCGGCCAGGCCGCGTTGGGTCAGCGTGGCGTTGTCGTAGCCGGCCTCGCGCGCCATGGCGCGATGCTCGGGGCCGTGGTCGCCATAGGGGTAGCAAAACGCGGTAACCGGCGCGCCCAGCGCTTGTTCCAGTTCATCCTTGGATTCCACGATCTGGCGGCGCGCCTCGTCGGGCGCAAGCTCGGGCAGATGCACATGGTCCAGCGTGTGCGAGCCCACTTCGTTGCCGGCCTGCGCCCATTCGCGCATTTCGTTCACGGTCATCAGGGCCGAAAAAGGAATGCCTTTTTGCAAGTCCCAGACGTTGCCGCCGTCGAATTGGCGCGCAACAAAATAGTTGGTGGCGGTAAAGCCCAGCTCGCTCAAGATCGGCATCGCGTTGTGATGCACGTTGCGGTAGCCGTCGTCGAAGGTAATGCCGAATACCTTGCCTTGCCGTTCACCGCGCACATAGGGCATCACGTCGCGCATCGACAAGCCGCGATAACCCAGCCGACGCATCCAGCGCATCTGGCGGGCGAAGCTGTCGGGGTGCACCGTCAGCCCACGAAACGGCGTGCCCTTGGGATTGGGCTCGCCGATCTGGTGGTACATGAGAATGGGAATAGACATAGGACCGGATTATAGAGCCCGACGTCCATCCAGCGTACGCTGGTAGACGTCCACTGTGGCCGCCGCGAAACGTTGCAGATTGAAGTCGCGCAAGCTGGTTTCGCGCGCCCGCGCGCCCATCTCGCGCACCGTGTCCGGATGGTCCAGCATGAAACGCAGTTTGGCAGTCATGGCGGGCACGTCCCGCACCGGCACGATCCAGCCGTCGACGCCGTCAGTCACGTTTTCCGGCAGGCCGCCGGCATCGCTCACCAGCGCGGGCAGGCCCAGCGCCATGATTTCGCGGCAGGCGAAAGAC
Source organism: Achromobacter sp. RT286_PF (assembly GCF_059760425.1). Lineage (NCBI taxonomy): Bacteria > Pseudomonadati > Pseudomonadota > Betaproteobacteria > Burkholderiales > Alcaligenaceae > Achromobacter > Achromobacter sp. RT286_PF. The sequence goes on along the minus strand of NZ_JCBAMR010000025.1, from coordinate 78,050 downwards.
AGGGCTTCGCGATACGACAAGACAAAGCCGGCGTGGCAAGACGCCAGCGACGCGCGCACGTCGTCCAGCAGGCCCGGAAAGCGCACTTGGTCGATCATGCCCAGCTCGCGCACCCGAGCCAGCTTGGCCTCGTTGGGCGGGTCGCCCGCCACCATCAGCAGCACGCGCGCTTTGTCTTCGGGCGGCAACGCGGCCACGGCGGCCACCAGGTCCAGCCAGCCCTTATCGTAGTCAGTGCCGCCGGCGCTACCCAGCAGCAGCTTGCCCTGCCAGTCTTCCCCGAAGATCAGCGCACGCAGCTTGTCCAGGCTTTCGGGCGGTGGCGGCGCGAAGAAGTCAGTGTCAACGCCGTGGCGTATCGTGGTGATGGGGCGCTTGCTGTAGGGCGAGCGCTGCATCAGTCCATGCACGTAATCGCTGACGGCGATGCCGTGGTCCGTGGCCAGCGCCACGCGCAACTTGTGGCCAAAGCTGGAAAGCGGGTGGTCATTGTGCTTGGTAAACACGATGCGAGGCCGGCGTGCCATGCCCAGCGTCGCCAGCATGACCTGCTTGTGATCGGCCGAACCATTGGCGTGAATGATGTCGAAACGCCCGGTCTTGATCAGGCGGCGCAACTTTGCGCGGTCCTTGAACCAGGACGACGGGCGCGTCGTGTACAGCATGTCCACCACCGTCACGCCGGGAATCGCGCGGGCGTAGCGATACAGCCGGCTGGTGGGCGGCGCCGCCACGGTGATGTCGTGGTCGCGCGCCAACGCCTTTGCCAGATTGATGATGTAGGTGACGTGCCCCCCGCCGTTGTTCGCGTGGAAGTTCGTGTACAGGATCTTCACTTTTGCTTCTCGGCCAGGAACATCAGCTTGGAATAGCGAAAGAAGCTGCCCGCCGCGGCCGTCACCGCCAGCACCAGGCCGTGCCGGCCATCCAGGAAACCGCGCCGGATCAGGTAGATGCGCACGAACGTCCAGAAGCCGTGGCCCAGCGCGCCGAACACCGACGTGCGGCGCCCCTTGGCGTACATCATGGCGGCGGCATCCGACGAATAGCGATTGACCTTGTTGATCAGCGCGTCCAGGTTGTCGTAGGGATAGTGGTTGAAATAGCCCTGCAATTTCAAGGGTTGGCCATTGGCCGGCACCACCCGTTCGTGCACGGCGGCATCGGTGAAGCGCGCCGTGCCGCGTTTGAACAGGCGCAGCACGTAATCCGGCCACCAGCCGCTATGTCGAATGTCCTTGCCGCAAAAATTGGACAGACGGGCAATCTCGTACGCATCGGCGCGCGGGTTGGCCAGCACGTCCTGAATCTCGCGGGCCAGTTCGGGCGTCACGCGTTCATCGGCGTCAATCGACAAGACCCAGTCACCCGTGGCCAGGTCCAGCGCGCGGTTTTTCTGCGGGCCGAAGCCGGGCCAATCAGCCGTGACTTCGACGCGCGCGCCCAGCGCCTGCGCCAGCTCGACGGTGCCGTCGGTGCTGCCCGAGTCCACCACGATGAATTCGTCGGCAAAGGACACGGACTTCAGGCAGGCGGCGATGTTGGCCGCTTCGTTCTTGGTGATGATGATGACTGATAGCTTCATCCGCGATTCCTAAGACGCTTTTTCCAGGCTTTCCAGGCGTGATAACGCGGGCCCCAAAAAGGGTCGCGCGACAACCAGATGCGCCGGTTTAGCCAGCTTCCGCCCTGATTGCGCACGGCGAAGCGATAGATGTGTTCGGGGTCCGCGCCGGGCGTGTTCTGCCCGAAAGGGTCGGTGGTGTACAGGTGCGCAAAACCCGCCTGGCGCGCGGCGGCGACGTAGTCGGCGTCAAAATAGCCTTGCGGCCAGCACAAGTGGCTGCTGACCGAGCCCAGACGCTGCACCAGCGTCTGGCGGGAATCGTGCAGCTCGCGGGCGATGTGCTCGCGCTTGGCGTCCACATCGTTGCCGCAGATTTTGTCCCAGCGCGTGTGCGTATGCGTGTGCGAATGGAATTCGAACGTGCCCGCCGCCTGCATCGCCTCGATTTCGCTCCAGCGCAGCATGGCGTCGTCCGTCCGCCCGGCCGCCACCCATTGCTTGCAGGTGTCGTGGTCGGGCGTGGCCGGCAGCACGCCGCCCTGACCGGCGTGCGCGCGCACAGGGCCGTCGCCGATCCAACCCGTGATGGTGAACAGCACGGCGCGCATGCCGTGGCGCGCCAGAACCGGATGCGCGTGTACCCAGTTGTTCAAATAGCCGTCGTCGAAGGTGATCAGCACCGAGCGCTCAGGCGCCGGCTGCCCCGCCAGGTAGGCGGCAAACTGCGCGGCCGTCAGCGATTGATAACCCGCGCGCGCCAGGCGCGACACCTGCGCTTCAAACACGTCGGGCGTCGCCGCGATCATGCCGCCCGCGGGGGTGACATGGTGGTACATCAGCACGGGGACGTTGGGCGCGTTCATGCGGCGCGTTCCGCCAGCCATTTCAGGTAGACGGCTTCGGTGGTTTCGGCCAGGCGCACGGGCGAAAACACGGCTTCTTCCCAGACCATCTTGCGGCCGGCGTCGCCCATCTGGCGGCGCAGGGCCGGGTCATCGATCAGGCGCTGCAAGGCGTCGACCAGGGCTTGCGGGTTCTTGGGCGGGACCAGGATGCCGGTTTCGCCATTGCGGAACATTTCGGATACGCCGCCTACATCGGTGCCCACCACCGGCAGGCCGCTGGCCTGGGCTTCGACGTAGACGGTGCCCGAGGCCTCTTGCTGCGTAGCCAGCGCGAACACGTCGAACCCGGCCAGCAGATTGGGCACGTCGCGCCGCATGCCCATCAGGTGAATGCGGTGTTGCAAGCCCAGCTTGGCGACGTATTCCTGCGTTTGCTCAAACACCGGCGAGCCGCCCCCCACAAACACCAGGTGCAGCTTGGGCCGGCTTTGCATCAGCGGCGCCATCGCGTCGATGAGGTCCTTGTGGCCCTTGGTGGCGCGCATGACCGCCACGCAGCCCACGATCACGTCGTCATCGGACAAGCCCAGCTCGTCACGCAACGTGGACCGTTCGACAGGGGCCGGCAGCACGATGGGCGAATAGACGGTGGCGATCTTGTTGGCGGGCACGCCGCGCTGGATCAGGTACTTGCGCACGTGGTCGCTCACGGTCGTCACGCGATGCGGCAGCCACGTGTAGGACCACATCGAACCGACCTTGTTCGACAGGTGCCGCGTGCGCACGATCAGCGGCGTACCGACCAGCCGGCCGGCCATTGCCGCAATGACGGTATCGCGCCGGCTGTGCGTATTGAGCACGTCGAACCGCCCCTCGCGCAGGATACGGCGCACGGCCGCCACGCCCTTGAAGTAATTTACCGGCCCGTCCATATCGACTTTATGCACGGTAAAACCGGCATCCGTCAGACGTTCGACCAGCATTGCCCGCGATTGGACGATGGCTTCAACATGGTGACCACGCGCGCGCATGGCCGTCATTTCCTTGAAGATTCGCCCTTCCTGGCCACCGAAACTGGTAGCCGCTTCCGAATGCACGATACGCAGGCTTCGCATCAATAGGTCACCTCAACTCCATCGGGTTTGGTCCAGGCGTTCAGGTTTTCAAGTAGCGTGTCGGCCATGCGGACGCGCCATTCTTCGCCCAGCCGCACTGTGCATAGAAAATTGTTCTTGGTATAGACGATATCGACGGGCACGCCCGGGATACCGTTTTCCGGTTCGGCGCGGAACGGGTTCAGCATCTGGCGCAAACGCGCCGCGTCCGCCGTGCCGTTCAGCTTGACCCGCAGCGATTTGGCGCGTGCTTCGCGGGCCAGTTGCAAGTCGTACAGTTGTTCGGCAACGATGCGCATGCCGCCTGAGTAATCGTCGTTGCTGACCTTGCCTTGCACGATGACCAGCTGGTCTTCGCGCAAGCGGTTGCGATGCTTTTCGTAGAGCTCGTTGAACACCGAGATCTCGACCTGCGCGGTGCCGTCATCCAGCACGGCAAACACCATCTTGCCGCGCCGCGTCATCATGACCCGCACGCTGGCCAGCACGCCGCACATCCATTGCAGGTCACGCTGCGGCTCCACCCGCGCCAGCTGCATCGGCACGATGCGGCGCACTTCGTCGCGCCAGGCGTCGAACAAGTGGCCGCTGTAGTAGTAGCCCAGCGCGGATTTCTCTTCCGTCAGCTTCTTGTGCAGGTCCCACGGCGCGACCTTGGCCAGTTCGCCCGCGACCACGTCGCTGCTGTCGTCGCCGAACAGCGATGCCTGGTTGGCGCTGCGGGCGGCCTGTTCGGCCGCTTCCATCGCCGTAGGCACCGAGGCCAGCATCGCCGCGCGGTTCGGTTCGATGGTGTCGAACGCGCCGGCCTTGATCAGCGCTTCGATGGTGCGGCGGTTGACGGCCTGCTTGCCCACACGGCGGCAGAAATCGAACAGATTCAGGAACGGGCCGCCTTCCTTGCGCGCGCGCAGGATGTCTTCGACGGCGCCCTGCCCCGTGCCCTTGACGGCGCCCAGGCCGTAGCGCATTGTGCGCGGCGGCTTGCCTTTTTCGGTGTACTTGTCCTTGACGGGTTCGAAGCGGTAGCCCGAAAAATTGACATCGGGCGGCAGCACTTCAACGCCGTTGTCCTGGGCGTCGCGACAGAAAATCTGGACCTTGTCCGTGTCGTCCATATCGGACGACATGGTGGCGGCCAAAAACTCCGTCGGGTGATAAGCCTTGAGCCACGCGGTCTGGTACGAGATCAGTGCATAGGCTGCCGAGTGCGACTTGTTAAAGCCGTATCCCGCGAACTTTTCCATCAGGTCGAACAGCTTGACGGCCAGGTCCGGGTCGTGGCCCTTTTCCTTGGCGCCTTGCTCGAACAATTCGCGGTGCTTGGCCATTTCCTCGGGCTTTTTCTTGCCCATGGCGCGGCGCAGCAGGTCGGCGCCGCCCAGCGAATAGCCGCCGATGATCTGCGAGATCAGCATCACCTGTTCTTGGTAGACGATGACCCCGTAGGTGCTTTTCAGCGTGCCTTCCAGATCGTTGTGGAAGTAGTCCACCGCGGCCCGGCCGTGCTTGCGGTTGACGAAGTCGTCCACCATGCCCGATTCCAGCGGCCCCGGACGATACAGGGCCAGCATGGCGATGATGTCTTCGAACGTGTTCGGCCGCAGCTTCTTCAGCAGCTCTTTCATGCCGCGCGATTCCAGCTGGAACACGGCGGTGGTGTTGGCGTCGCACAGGATCTTGTAGGCGGCCGGGTCGTCCAGTTCCAGCGCCATGACGTCGAAGTCGCGCTTGTCCTCGTTGAACTGGCGCACGTAGCGCACGGCCCAATCCAGGATGGTCAGGTTGCGCAGGCCCAGAAAGTCGAACTTGACCAGGCCGGCGGCTTCGACGTCGTCTTTATCGAACTGCGAGACGGCGCTGTTTTCCTGCCCCGGCTGGCAATACAGCGGGCAGAAATCCGTGAGCTTGCCCGGCGCGATCAACACGCCGCCCGCGTGCATGCCGATGTTGCGGGTCAGGCCTTCCAGCGGCTTGGCCAGATCAACCAGCGCGCGCACTTCCTCTTCCTGTTCGTAGCGGTCCTTGAAGGCCGGTTCGTCCTTCAGGGTGCGTTCCAGGGACCACGGGTCCATCGGGTTGAACGGGATCAGTTTGGACAGCCCGTCGCAGAACATATAGGGCATGTCCAGCACGCGGCCGGCGTCGCGCACCACGGCCTTGGCGCCCAGCGTACCGAACGTGGCGATCTGGCTGACGGCGGCGCGGCCGTATTTTTCCTTGACGTAGTCAATGACGCGTTCGCGGTTGTCCTGGCAGAAGTCGATATCGAAGTCGGGCATGGAGACCCGCTCGGGATTCAGGAAGCGCTCGAACAGCAAGTCATAGCGGATGGGGTCCAGGTCGGTGATGCCCAGCGCATAGGCCACCAACGAACCCGCGCCCGAGCCCCGGCCGGGTCCGACGGGCACGCCGTTGTTCTTGCCCCAGTTGATGAAGTCTTGAACGATCAGGAAGTAGCCCGGAAAGCCCATCTGGATGATGGTCTTGCATTCCCAGCGCAGGCGCTCGTAGTACTGCTCGCGCTTGGCTTCGCGTTCGGCTTCGTCGGGGAACAAAAAAGCCATGCGCTTTTCCAGGCCCTCTTCCGACAACTGGACCAGGTAGTCGTCCAGCGTCACGCCGTCGGGCGTGGGGAAATTGGGCAGGCGCGGCTTGCCCAGCACCAGGCTCAGGTTGCAGCGCTTGGCGATTTCAACCGTGTTGGCCAGCGCCGAGGGCACGTCGGCAAAGCGCCGCGCCATTTCTTCCGAACTGAGCAAATACTGCTCTTTGGTGAACCGGCGCACGCGGCGCGGGTTGGCCAGGATTTCGCCTTCGGCGATGCAGACGCGGGCCTCGTGCGCCTGGAATTCATATTCGTCCAGGAATTGCACCGGGTGGGTGGCCACCACGGGCAGCCCGGCTTCGCCCGCCAGGCGCATGGCGGCCTGCGTGTAGGCTTCGTCGCCGTCCATGCCCGCGCGCTGCAATTCAATGTAGTAACTGCCCGGAAACAGGTGCGCCCACTGGCGCGCCAGCGCCAGCGCCGACACGGCGTTGCCGGCGTCCAGCGCCTGGCCCACGTCGCCCATGCGGCCGCCCGACAGCGCGATCAGGCCCTGCTGGCCTTGCAGCCATTCGCGGCGGATTTCGGCACGCCCCTTGCCCTGGTTCGTCAGAAACGCCTTGGACAGCAGCTCGCAAAGATTCAGGTAACCCTGATGGTTGCGCACCAGCAACAACAGCCGGAATGGCTTGCCCGGGTCATCGTCGTTGCTTAACCAGACGTCACAGCCGGCGATGGGTTTGACCCCCGCGCCGCGCGCGCCTTTATAGAACTTGATCAGGCCAAAAAGGTTGGACAGATCGGTCAGCGCCACGGCGGGCTGGCCCAGCTTGGCCACGCGCTTGATCAGGTCGGGGATGCGCACAATACCGTCCACCACCGAGAACTCGGAGTGGACGCGCAGGTGCACAAAAGGGGTCGGGTTTGTTACGGCTTCGGACATAGCGGGAATTGTACCCAGGGATCACGGTCCAAGCCCTTGCGTCCGGAATTTTGAGCGTGGCGCCGCATGGAAACTGAAGGGACCCGTCAGGCGAACCTCAGGAAGCTTGTGTAACAATACGAGGTCGATCTGACCTATCTGCCGCAGGACGACGTTCAAGTATGAAATGGTTAATCCCCGGGATCTGGCTCGCCGCCATCCTGTTCGCCCACTTCCGAGGCCGAGTCAAACTGCCGCTGGGCCGGCAACTGCTGGACCACTCGGTGCTGCTCGCCCCCGTCAATGCCTTCATGGTGCTGGCCTCGCGCGTGCCTCCCACCCCGTACCTGACGACCAGCGAAATTGCCGAGCTGAAGGTGCTGGACGACAACTGGGAGACGATACGCGACGAAGCCGTGCAAATGGCGGAAATGCAGCGCATCCGGGCCGCGGACGCCCATAACGACATCGGCTTCAATTCTTTCTTCAAATACGGCTGGAAGCGGTTCTACCTGAAGTGGTATGACGCCCGCCACCCGTCCGCCGAAGAGCTCTGCCCCAAAACCGTTGCCATCCTGAAAACGCTGCCCAAGGTCAAGGCCGCCATGTTCGCCGAGCTGCCCCCGGGCGGCCAGTTGAACCCGCATCGCGATCCGTTCGCCGGCTCGCTGCGCTATCACCTGGGCCTGGTCACCCCGAACGATGACCGCTGCCACATCATCGTCGACGGCGAATCCTATAGCTGGCGCGACGGCGAAAGCGTCGTGTTCGACGAAACCTACGTGCACGAGGCCTACAACCACTCGGAACAAAACCGCATCATTCTGTTCTGCGACGTCGAACGGCCGCTGAAATGGCGCTGGGCCGAAGCGTTCAACCGCTGGTTCGGACGCGTGGTGATGTCGGCGGCCAGCTCGCCCAACGACGGCGGCGACCAAACCGGCGCCATCAACCGGCTGACGCATGCGCACTGGGTCATCGACCAAAAGCGCAAGGCGTTCAAGAACTGGAACCGCACGGTCTACAAGGCCACCAAGTACGGCTTGATTGCGCTGGTGATCGTGGGCTTTATCGCCCTGTAAGGCCAGACGCTATCGGCGGGTGGCCCGCGCCACCCGCCCCTCTCAAGCCCCTCTCAAGCCCCCCACAAGCCCCCCTCAAGCCAGCCTCAGCGCTTGAGCGATTCCCAGCTTTTCATCAGCCGCTTTACCGAAACCGGCATCGGCGTGCGCAGCTCTTGGGCAAACAACGCCACCCGCAATTCCTCAAGCAACCACCGGAACTCGTCCAGGCGCGGGTCCGGCGCCCCCTTCAGCGCCGACCGTGCCCGCTGATATTGCGTCAGCAGCGGCGCCATTTCGGCCACCAGCTTGGCGTCGCGCGCCGGGTCGGCACGCAGCTTGTCGATACGCGCCACGGCGGCCTTCAGGTAACGCGGGTAGTGCGACAACTGGGCATAAGGCGTGTCGCGGATGAACCACTTGGGCATCAGCGCGCTTAATTGCTGTTGCAGGTCGGCGTAGGCGGACGCGTGCGGCTTGGCTTGCGGCAGCTTGCGCTGCACGGCGGCGTACTCGGTCAGCACCGCGCCGGCCAGCCGCGCAACCTCCTGGGCCAACAGCCCCAGCCTGCCCTTGCCTTCCGCGCGGCGTGCATCGAACTGCTGCTCGTTCACCGGCCAGGGTTCGGCCAGGCAGGCCTGGCCCAGTGCGCAGTCGATGATCTGGTCGCGCAATTCTTCCTGCGTGCCCAGCGTCATGTACAGCATGCTGATCTTGGTCAGGTCAGCCAGGTTCTTTTCCAGGAACTTGACCTGCTCGCGCAGGCCCAGACGGAACAGCCGCAGCAGGCCGGCGCGGTGATGCTTGCGCGCCTCGTCAGGGTCGTCGAAAACGTCCAGGTCGCAATGCGTGCCGCGATCCACCAGCGCGGGATAGCCGATCACCGACTGGCCACGCCGCTTGATCTCCATGATTTCCGGCAAGGGGCCGAACGACCACGTCGTCAGGTTTTCGTGCGCCAGCGCCTGGGCCACCTGCGTATCGCTGGCGGCCAGTTGCTGGAACGTGGCCTGCGCCTGCTTGCCGAATTCAGCCCGCAACTGCGCCAGGTTGCGCCCGGCCGCCAGCATGCGACCGTGTTCGTCCACCACGCGGAAGTTCATGAACAAGTGCGCGGGCAAGGTTTCCAGCTTGAAGTCGCCCACGGCCGGACGCACCTGCACCTGGTCCCACATGTCGGCAATGATGGCCTCGACCAAGCCTTGCTGCGGATCGGCCTGGCGTTCAAACCAGCGGTCGTAAAAGCCGGCCGCGTAGTCAGGCAACGGCACGCAATGGCGACGCAGCTTTTGCGGCAACGACTTCAACAGCAAGTGGACCTTTTCCTTGAGCATGCCGGGCACGAGCCATTCGCAGCGCGCCGGGTCGATCTGGTTCAACGCAAACAAGGGCACCGACAGGGTCACGCCGTCGCGCGGGGAACCGGGCTCGAAGTGATAGTCCAGCGCCATCGTCACGCCCTGCCATTCCACCTTTTTGGGGAAGACATCGGTGGTGACGCCCGCGGCTTCGTGGCGCATGAGCTCGTCGCGCGTCAGCATCAGCTTGGCGGCGGCGGCCTTGTCCAGGCTGGACACCCACTTTTCCAGCGTGGCCGTCTGCGAGATATCCGCCGGCAGTTGGCGGTCGTAGAAGGCGAAGATCAGTTCGTCGTCCACCAGAATGTCGGGGCGACGCGTCTGATGTTCCAGCTTTTCGATGCCGGCGATCAGCTTGCGGTTGTGCGCCACGAACGGCAGGCGCGTGTCGATCTCGCCGGGCACCAGCGCCTGGCGGATAAAGAGTTCGCGCGCCTGCGTCGGGTTGACGCGCCCGTATTGAATGCGTCGGCCCGTGTAGATCGTCAGGCCGTACAGCGTGGCGCGTTCATTGGCCACCACCTGCCCGGCCTTCTTTTCCCAACGCGGGTCCGACCAATTCTTGCGAATCAGGTGGGCGCCCACCTTTTCCAGCCACACGGGGTCGATCCGCGCCACGCAGCGCGCATACAGGCGCGTGGTCTCGACCAATTCAGCCGCCATGATCCAGCGGCCGGCCTTCTTGACCAGGCGCGAGCCCGGGTGGATGTGGAAGCGGATTTCGCGCGCGCCCTGATAGTGGCCGCCTTCATCGCTTTTGAAGCCGATATTGCCCAACAGGCCGGACAGCAGCGCCAGATGCAGCTGTTCGTAGGTGGCTTCCGCCTGGTTCACGCGCCAGCCCTGCTCGCCCACCAGCGCGGCCAGTTGCGTGTGCACGTCGTGCCATTCGCGCAGCCGGATCGGCGACAGGAAGTTCTGCCGCAACAAGCCCACCAGCTTGCGCTGGGACGCCTTGTGCTGCACCTGTTCGCCATACCAGCGCCACAACTTCAGGAAAGAAATGAACTCCGATTTGTCATCGGCGAACTTGGCGTGCGCGGCCTCGGCGGCTTCGCGCTCTTGCATGGGGCGGTCGCGCGCGTCCTGCACCGACAGGGCCGAGGCGATGATCAGCATTTCGGCCAGGCATTGGTGTTCGCGCGCGGCCAGGATCATGCGGCCGATGCGCGGGTCGACCGGCAGCTTGGCCAGTTCATGGCCGGTTTCGGTCAGCACGAACGACGCGCCGGTGCGGGTCGCCTCGCCGTCTCCTTCGTCGTCGGAAGCGGAGGCCAGTTCGATGGCGCCCAGCTCTTGCAGCAGATGGTAGCCGTCGGCCACCGCGCGGCCCGGCGGCGCCTCGACGAACGGAAACTGTTCGATATCGTCCAGCTTCAGCGACTTCATCCGCAGGATGACGGACGCCAGCGACGAGCGCAGCACTTCCGGGTCGGTGAACGGCGCCCGGTTATTGAAGTCCAGCTCGTCGTAGAGTCGGATGCACAGGCCCGGCCCCACGCGGCCGCAGCGGCCGGCGCGCTGGTTGGCCGACGCGCGGCTGATGGGCTCGATGCGCAGCTGTTCAACCTTGTTGCGCCACGAATAGCGCTTGATGCGCGCCAGCCCGCTATCGACCACGAAGCGGATGCCGGGCACCGTCAGCGAGGTCTCGGCCACGTTGGTGGCCAGCACGATGCGCCGCGCATTCGTGCGCGGGTGGAAGATCTGTTCCTGCTCGGCCTGCGATAGCCGCGCGTACAGCGGCAGCACTTCGGTGCCGGCCGGATGGCGCTTGCGCAGCGCTTCGGCGGATTCGCGGATCTCGCGCTCGCCGGGCAAGAACACCAGCACGTCGCCCGGGCCGTGCCGTGCGCACTCGTCCACGGCGTCGACTATGGCGTCGATCAGGTCGCGTTCTTCGTCGCCCGACATGCGTTCGCGGTCGCGGCCCGGCTTGGCGGCGGGCGCGGCGGCGTCTTCGGCCGGTTCTTCCCGCACGGGGCGATAGCGCACTTCCACCGGGTACAGCCGGCCCGACACCTCGATGACCGGGGCGGGCTTGTCTTCCGAGGCGGCAAAGTGCTTGGCAAAGCGGTCGGCATCGATGGTGGCCGACGTGATGATCAGTTTCAGGTCCGGGCGGCGCGGCAGCAGCTGCTTCAGATAGCCCAGCAGGAAATCGATGTTCAGGCTACGTTCGTGCGCCTCGTCGATGATGATGGTGTCGTAGCGGCGCAAAAGCGGATCGCGCTGCGACTCGGCCAGCAAGATGCCGTCGGTCATCAGCTTGATGGACGCGTTGGGGCCGGTGCGGTCGTTAAAACGCACCTGGTAGCCCACCACTTCGCCCAGGGGCGTGTTCAGCTCTTCGGCAATGCGCTTGGCGACCGAGGTGGCGGCCAGGCGTCGGGGCTGGGTATGGCCGATCATCTTCTGACGGCCCCGGCCCAGTTCCAGGCAGATCTTGGGCAGCTGCGTGGTCTTGCCCGAGCCGGTTTCCCCGCTGACGATCACAACCTGATGGCCCGCGATCGCACGCGCGATCTCCTGCCGCCGCGCACTGACGGGCAGGTCTTCGGGGTAGGTCACGGCAGGAATCGGCCGCTCGGGGCGATCCGCGCGCGGCGGCCGCTCGGGGCGTGCGGGGCGCTCCGCGCGGGCAGGCCGCTCGGGACGCTCGGGACGTTCGGGACGTTCGGGACGCTCTACGCGCGCCGGGCGTTCAGGACGTTCGGCGGACGCTGGCCTTGCGGGCCGGCGGGGCGCGCGGGCGGCCTCGGCCGGGGCGGCAGGCGCGTCGGGGGCCCCCGGGGAAGCCGCTTTGGGCGCCCGCGGGCGAGATGAATCAGGCATGTACGATAGTCCGGTTAGCCCGGCATTATAAATTTCTCTGGCGCCCCTGCCGGCGCCCCCTTGGGAACGCATCGAAATCCGGCACTAAATTAGCCTTGATTTTCCGCCTGCGCCCCATCCCGTGGGCCATATAATTTCGCCACGCCGTCATGCGACGGCGCTATGACGCGGCAAGGCGCCGCGTTTTTACCGACTCTCAGGAATCCCTCCGCCCATCATGCCCGACCTGGAACCAGACACCGTCTCCGCCCTTGAAGCCCCGGAATTCGCACCCGCCCAATTCGTCCGATGGTTTCGAGACGTGGCGCCCTATGTGCATGCATTCCGAGGCAAGACGTTCGTGGTGGCGTTTGGCGGCGAACTGGTTCAGGCCGGCGCGCTCAATGCGCTGGTGCAGGACTTGTCGCTGCTGTCGTCCCTGGGCATCCGGCTGGTGCTGGTGCACGGGTCCCGGCCCCAGGTCAATGAACAGCTGCGCCTGAAGGGCTACACCCAGCAGTTCGACCGTGGCCTGGCCCCCACCGACGCGGCCGCGCTGGAATGCGCCAAGGAAGCCGCGGGCGAAATCCGCCTGGACATCGAAGCCGCGTTCAGCCAGGGCCTGCCCAACACGCCGATGTCGCATGCGCACATCCGCGTCATTTCCGGCAACTTCGTCACCGCCCGCCCCACCGGCGTGCTCGAAGGGGTGGACTACAAGCACACCGGCCAGGTCCGCAAGATCGACGTCGAGGCATTGAAGTTCGCCATCGAAAAAGGCTCGTCCGTGGTGCTGCTGTCGCCCCTGGGCTTCTCGCCGACGGGCGACGCGTTCAACCTGGCCATGGAAGACCTGGCCACCAGCGTCGCCGTGGCCCTGCGCGCTGAAAAACTGATCTTCCTGTCGACCTCGCAAGGCGTGCTGAACGATGACGGCACGCTGGACACCGAACTGGCGCGCGTGGATGCCGACGCGTTGCTGGCCGGCGGCGAACTTGACGAGGAAACGCACGCTTTCCTGCAATACGCGTCGCTGGCGGTCAAGCGCGGCGTGGCGCGCGCCCACTTGCTGCCCTTTGCGCTGGACGGCAGCGTGCTGCTTGAAATCTTCACCCACGACGGCGTGGGCACCATGGTGGTCGAAGACACGCTGGACGATTTGCGCGCCGCCACGATCGACGACGTGGGCGCCATCCTCAGCCTGATCGAACCGCTGGAAGCGGACGGCACGCTGGTGCCGCGCCCGCGCAGCGTGATCGAGCGCGACGTAGAAAACTTCACCGTGCTGGAGCACGACGGCGTCATCTACGGCTGCGCGGCGCTGCACACCTTTGCCGACGAACAGATGGCCGAGATGGCCTGCCTGATCGTGCATCCGGAATGGCAAGGCTCGGGCGAAGGCGAAATCCTGCTGCGCCATATGGAGTCCCGCGCACGCGCTTCCGGCGCCAAGCGCTTGTTCGTGCTGACCACACGCACGTCGCACTGGTTCATGAAGCGCGGCTTCGTGCAGGGCGGCATTGCCGACCTGCCGCGTGAAAAGCAGAACAACTACAACCGATCGCGCAACAGCCTCGTCTTCATCAAGAAGCTGTAACGCTGCCGGCGGGGCGTTCCCACCGTACCGTCCCCAGCGTTCGAAGGGGCTTGGCGCCCTAGCCGCGCCAAGCCCGCTAAAATACGGCGTTATTCCTTATTCGGCAGCGAACCATGTCCCGTATCGTCAACTGTGTGAAATTGAAGCGTGAAGCCGAAGGGCTGGATTTCCCCCCCTACCCCGGTGAACTCGGCACGAAGATCTGGCAGAGCATTTCCAAGGAAGCCTGGGAAGAATGGAAAGCCATCCAGACGCGCCTGGTCAATGAAAACCGCCTGAACCTGGCTGACGCCCGCGCCCGCAAGTACCTGAAAGAACAGATGGAGCGCTTCCTGTTCGAAGACGGCACCGTCGAAGCCCACGGCTACGTTCCGCCGTCGGCCTGATCCGGCACTCCGCGGCCCATCACGAAGCCCCTCGTTCGCGAGGGGCTTTGCATTTTGGCTCGCTGTCGCGTGATCACGGACACGCAAGCTGAAGCTGCCCTTAAGATCGAAGTTTGCCGGCCGTATTAATGCTGTCATGAAAGAAGAATCGCGCTTGCCTCTCCCCGCCGATCCGCCGTCGTCCATTCAGCGCGCCATGCAGATCGAACCCGATCGCCAGACGGGTACGCTGCGCGATGTCCGGCACGTTGTCATCCTGATGCAGGAAAACCGGTCGTTCGATCATTATTTCGGCACACTGCCTGGCGTGCGAGGCTTTGCCGATCCGCATCCCGTGCCCACCATCGCCGGCAACGTGCTGACGCAGACCGATGGCGCGGCCACCTGCCGCCCTTATGCGCTGCGCGCTGAACATGCCAGCGACACGCCCGTCGGCTATATCACGCCGCACACTTGGCTGGATGCGCAAGACGCCTGGAACGACGGCCGCATGGACCACTGGCTGCCGGCCAAGGGCCGCCTGGGGCTGGGCGCCTACACCAGCCAGGACGTGCCGTTCCAGACCGCCCTGGCCAACGCATTCACGGTGTGCGACGCCTACCACTGTTCATTGCACGCGGGCACCAATCCCAACCGCCTGTTCCTGTGGACGGGCACGAATGACCCCACCGGCACCGCCGGCGGCCCGGCGCTGGTGAACACCTACGACCGGCTGGGGCCAGCCACAGAAGGCTATGGCTGGACCACCTACCCCGAACGCCTGCAAGACGCCGGCGTGGACTGGCGCATCTACCAGGACATGGCCGACAACTTTCACGACAATCCGCTGGCAGGCTTCCGGCAGTATCGCCAAGCCTACGCCAGCAGCGCCGAATCGGCGCCGCTGCGCGACCACGCCTTGTCCACCCACACGCTGGATGACCTGGCGCGCGACGTGGCCACCGGCCAGTTGCCGGCCGTGTCGTGGATCATCGCGCCCACGGCCGATTCGGAACATCCCGAAGTGTCGTCGCCCAGGCAGGGCGGCGCCTACACCGAGCGCGTGCTGGACATCCTGACCGGCAACCCCGACACCTGGAGCCGCTGCGTTTTCCTCGTTACCTATGACGAAAACGATTGCTTCTTCGACCATGCACCGCCGCCGGCGCCCCCCGCGCGCCACGACGATGGCTATTCGGGCGGCCTGTCCACGGTGGAACTGGACGGCGAATACCACGATGCCCGATGCGGACCCAGCGCCGCGCCGGAAGATCCTGCCGCCCTGCACGGCCGCGCTTTCGGGCTGGGGCCGCGCGTGCCGATGCTGGTGGTTTCGCCCTGGAGCCGAGGCGGCTGGGTCAATTCGCAGGTGTTCGATCACACCTCGGTGATCCGCTTTCTGGAAGCGCGCTTTGGCGTGGCCGAACCCAACATCAGCGCATGGCGGCGGGCCGTGGCGGGCGACCTGACATCCGCTTTCGATTTCGGCGGCGACCGGGGCCCGCATCATCCCGACAGCAACCGCCACGCCTGCGCCCTGCCGTACGCGCTGGAAGCCGTGGGCCGCATGACCGCCGACGCCGAACACTATCGGCTGACCCTGCGCAACCCCGGCAGCGCGGCGGCTGTGCTGCACGTCTACGATCGCCTTGACCTGGCGCGCGCGCCCCGTCGCTACACCATCGGCCCCGGCGCCCGGCTGGACGATGGTTGGCGCCTGGGCACGGGCGGCGCCTACGATCTATGGCTACTGGGTCCGGACGGCTTCCATCGCCAATTCAAGGGCGATGCGCAAGATGCCGGCACGCTGGAAGCGCAGCTGGTGCCGGTGACTTCAGGCCTGCGCATCCGGCTGGTCAACCACAGCGAAACGCCGCAGCCCGTCAAGCTGGAATCGAACATGGGCGACGGTTGGCGCACGATGGCGCACGTGCAGGCGGGCGGCGCATTGGAGCTGAAGTACGTGGGCTGCGAAGGTTGGTTCGACGTGCAGGTCAGTGCGCCTGCCCTGCCGGCTTTCGGGCGCAGGCTTGCGGGGCGTATCGACGCCGGCAAGCCCGGCGTGCCCGACCCCCGGCTATGCCAGGGCGCCGTGCTGCCGCTGTAGCGCGGTGCGCCGCAGTGCGATGCAGGCCATAAAAAAACCCGGCGCGATGTGCCGGGTTTTTCTATTCGCCTGCGTGGCCGCAAGCCGTCGGGCCGCAAGCCGTTGGTTTACGCGTCCTCTTCCGACTCTTCTTCACCGCGCGCCAGGCGCTCGGTGTTCTTGACGCCCGTGTGACGCACGTCCGCACCCTTGACCATGTAGATCACGCGTTCGGACATGTTCTTGGCATGGTCTCCAATGCGTTCCAGCGCACGCGCAATGAAGATCATGTCGATAGCGCGCGAAATGGTGCGCGGGTCTTCGATCATGTAGGTGATGAGGTGGCGCAGCGCGCCCTTCCATTCCTTGTCCACTTCCTTGTCGCTGCGCACGACGGCGGCGGCCTGGATCGGGTCAAGGCGCGCAAACGCGTCCAGCGCCTGATGCAGCATGGTGCGCACCGCGGCGGCCATGTGGCGCAGTTCAATCACCGGGATGTGGCGCAGTTCGGCTTCGTGGATGCGACGCGCCACGGTGGCAACTTTCTCGGCCTCGTCGCCCGAGCGTTCCATGTCGGTCAGCATCTTGGACACGGCCATCAGCATGCGCAGGTCGATCGCGGTGGGCTGGTGGCGGGCAAGGATGCGGCTGATGCTCTCGTCGATCTCCACTTCGTGGCGGTTGACTTCTTTTTCCCGCTCGCGGACTTTTTCCACCAGCGACAGGTCGCCGGTGGCCAGCGCGTCGATCGCTTCCTGGATCATGGCTTCCACCAAGCCGCCCATTTGCAAGAACTGCGAACGGACGCTTTCCAGGTCGGCGTCGAACTGCTTGTTTGTATGCTCCGTCATCCGGGCTCCCTGCGTGGTTGATCTCATTGCATTGCCCCGAAATAAGAGAGTTACGAGATGGGCCTGCACAACCGGCAAGGTTATGACCCAAGTGTGACAGGATTATGAATCAAGGCCGGGCAACCCGCCGACGTTACGCCGCGCGGTCCAGGCGGCGGATGCCCGACTGCGTGGCCAGCAGCGCCACGTCCGCGCCGGCCAGGGCGAATAAACCGCAGGTGACCACGCCGGGCAGGTTGTTGACCCGCGCCTCGAACGCGCGCGCATCCGAGATAGCCAGGCCCGACACATCCAGGATGATGTTGCCGTTGTCGGTGACGAATCCCTCGCGCAGGCGCGGCTGCCCGCCCAGGGCCGTCAGGGCGCGGGCCACGGATTCGCGCGCCATCGGAATCACTTCCAGCGGCAGCGGAAACTTGCCCAGCGTCTGGACCAGCTTGGATTCGTCGGCGATGCAGATGAAACGTTCAGCCACCGAGGCCACGATTTTCTCGCGCGTCAGCGCGCCGCCGCCGCCCTTGATCATGGACAGGTCCGCGTCGATTTCGTCGGCGCCGTCCACGTAGATGGGCATGGTCGACACATCGTTCAGGTCCAGCACCTTCAGGCCGTGACCCGCGAGGCGGGCCGCGCTGCGCTCCGAGCTGGCGACGGTGCCGCCGATGCGGCCCTTGAAACGCGCCAGGCCGTCGATGAACAGATCGGCCGTCGAGCCCGTGCCCACGCCGATGATGACGTCCGGGCCAGCGACCTGTTCTACGAATTGCAGGGCGGCGTCGGCGGCTTGTTGCTTGAGTTCTTGCTGGGAGAGCATGGCGGGAAGAATGCGGTAAGGTTGTTCAAGCCAGGAAATTTAGCATGCGGCGGCGGGTGGCCAGGCACGCGCCAGGATCGCGGCTGTATCGGTGTCCGGCCCCAGTTCGCCGAACACCCCGCCGCCCGCTTGCAGTCGGCTGGCCACAAAGGCCTCTGCAACGGCCGCGGGCGCATGCTGGATCAGCAAGGCGGCCTGCCACAACCGCGCCAGGCCGCAGGCGATACGGCGTGCCTGGAATTCGGCCTGCGCGGGGTCGGCCAGCAGCGCGCGCCACGCCGACAGAGCGCGCGCAAAGGCCGCATGGCCGGCGGCCGGCGCGAATTCGCGATCCAACGCGGGCATCGCGTCGGGCTCGCGTTGCAAGGCGCGCAGCACATCCAGCGCCATGACATTGCCCGAGCCTTCCCAGATGGAATTGACGGGCGCCTCGCGGTACAGGCGCGGCATCGGCCCTTCTTCCACATAGCCGTTGCCGCCCCACACTTCCATGCATTCCGCGATGGCGTTGATGGCGCGCTTGCACACCCACAGCTTGGCGGCGGGCGTGCCCACCCGCACCAACGCGCGGGCCTGCGCGTCAGCGCGTTCGTCCACCGCGCGGGCCAGCCGCAGCGCCAGCACCATCGCCGCCTCGCTTTCCAGCGCCAGGTCGGCCAGCACATTGCGCATCAGCGGCTGCGCAATCAGCGATTTGCCGAAGGCATGCCGATACTGCGCATGATGCAGCGACTGCACTACCGCCTGACGCAGCAACGCCGCGCTGCCCAGCACGCAGTCCAGCCGCGTGGTGGCCGCCATTTCCAGCAGCACCGCCAGGCCGCGCCCCGGCTCGCCCACCATCACGCCCCAGGCATTTTCAAATTCGACTTCGGCGCTGGCGTTGCTGCGATTACCCAGCTTGTCTTTCAAGCGGCGTACCCGAATGGCGTTGCGCGGCCCGTCCGGTATCCAGCGGGGTACGAAAAAGCAGCTGAGCCCTTCGTCCGTCTGCGCCAACACCAGATGGGCGTCCGCTTGCGGCACCGAAAAGAACCACTTATGGCCCACGAGCTGATACGCATTGCCCCGGCCCGGCGTGCCCAGGGGCGCCGCGCGGGTGGTTGCGGCGCGCAGGTCGGAGCCGCCCTGCTTTTCGGTCAGGCCCATGCCGATCAACGCGCTGCGCTTGGCGGCCAAGGGCGCGTCCGCCAGATCGAAGTCGCGCGAATACAGCGCGGGCAACCATTGCCCGGCGAAGTCCACCGCGCCGGCGGGCTCACGTTGCAGCAGCGGCACGGCGGCGAACGTCATCGTGGTGGGGCATAGCGTGCCGGCTTCGACCTGCCCTTGCATCAGATAGGCGGCGGCGCGCGCCACCTGTGCGCCGGGCGTCGGTTGCGCCCAGGCGCGGCTGTGCAAGCCGCGCGCCAGGATGCCGCTCATGAGCAGGTTCCAGGCCGGGTGAAATTCCACGTGATCGATGCGGTGCCCGCCTCGGTCATAGGCAATCAGCCGGGGCGGGCAGCGGTTGGCTTCGTGCCCGGCCTCCAGGGTTTGCGCGCGCCCCAGCCACGCACCGTGCGCGGCCAGGTCACCGTGCCAGGCCTGCGCGCCTTCGCGCCGCACCGCTTCCTGCAAGGCGGGGTCGGTGTCGTACAGCGAATAGTCTTCCAGCACGGGAACCTGGTTCTGCACGGTGTGCGTGGAAAACGTGGCGGACGAGGCAGACGCGGCCGACGTAACCCGCGTGGCAAAGGAAGACATGGCGGCTCCTGAATAAAAGGCTATCTGGCCATGGGCGCCACCTGTGCCCATGGCCGCAAGGCTTCAACCTGCGCCGCCAATTCCAGCAGCAACGCTTCGCTGCCCAAGGGGCCCATTACCTGGATGCCGATGGGCAGGCCGTCGGACGACATGCCGAACGGAATCGAGATGGCGGGCATGCCGGTCAGGTTGGCCAAGGGCGCGAACGGCGAATAGCCGATCACGCCCTTCTTACCCAGACGGTAGGCCAGGTAGTCGGCGTTGTCCATGGCGTAACGGCCCAGTGGCGCCGGCGGCTGTGCCAACACCGGGCTGAGGAAAAGATCATGCCCCTGGGCGCCATCGCGATGCAGGAAGCGGCCGATGCGGCGAGTGATTTCGTGGCAGGTGTCCACGCACGCCACGTACTGCGCGCCCGAAATGGCCCGGGCGTATTCCCGCGCGCCCAAGGTGGTGGGTTGCAGTTCGTCGGCGGCCAGCCGGCGCCCGCGCGCGGCCACAAAGCCGTCGATGGCGTTGGCGGCGGCGCTGGCAATAAGCGGAAGCATGGGCGAAAGCACCTCTTCCGAGCCCACGGGCGGCAGCGCCGGCACCAGCTCGTGCCCCAGCGACGCAAAAAAGCGCGCGGCTTCATCCACGGTGGCGGCAACCTCGGGGTGGATGGCCCCGCCTTCATAGGTGGTGTTGATGAAAGCGATGCGGCGGCGCGGCGCGTTGTGCGGGTCGGCGGCAACGCGGGCAACGACCGCCCGGTACGACGGGGTGGCCAGCGCGGGCGCGGCGTAGGGCGCGCCCACGTCGGCTCCTGCGCTGATGTCCAGCGACGCGGCGCAATCACGCACCGAAATCGTCATCATGTGTTCGGTGGCCAGGCCGCCCCACCCTTCGCCCTTCAACGGCCCCAAGGGCATCAGCCCGCGCGACGGCTTCAAGCCCAGCACGCCGCAGCAAGAAGCGGGGATGCGGATGGAGCCACCGCCGTCGCTGCCGTGCGCGATTCGCACCATGCCGCTGGCCAGCGCCGCACCCGCGCCGCCGCTGGAACCGCCCGCGCTATGGCCGGCCTTCCAGGGGTTTTGGGTGGCCGGCCCGTAGACGGGAGATTCGGTGGTGGGGCTCAGGCCCAATTCGGCGCTGGTCGTGCGGCCGAACGGAATTAGCCCGGCGCGGCGGTAACGCTTGACGATTTCGGCGTCCACATCCCATTGCACGTGCCCGTACAGCACCGACCCCATGGCGCTGGGCAAGCCCAGCGCCGCCGTGCCCAGATCCTTGAGCAAAGTCGGCACGCCCAGGAAGGGCCGGGTGTCCAACCGCGCCCGCCGTTGTTCAGGGGACAAGGCGGCAAGCTCATCGTCCAGCGCCTGGGCCAGCCGCAAGCCGGTCTCGGCCTGGACGCCGCAGGCGGCGTTGATGGAGGGATTGCGCGCCGCCACCCGCTCCACGGCCTGCTGCATTGCAGCAAGCGCGGTAGTGACCCCCTGGGCGATATCGGCGCCCAGCGCCGTCGCGTCGAGGGATGAGGAATCATGGCGGTCAGCGGTGCTCATGCTTGCGATGCTCCAGGGGTTCGACGGCGACATGCCGCACATGCCAGGATATCGACAGTCCGGCTCAGCAACAAGCCGGCGCCGCGAGCGGGGCCGGCGCCATGTCGGCCGGCTACGGCTGGCTGGCGCTGGAAGACGGCCGTTGGGCGGCATCGTCGGTGCCGTCCAAGTCAGCGCCGTCGCCGCCTTCCCCGTTGTCTGCCCCATCCGCGCCATCCGCCAACAAGCGCAACGCATCCGCTTCAGGCAGCGCTTCAACGTTCCGCAGGTTTTTCAGCATGGCGCGGGTACGCACTTCCGTCTGGCCGATCTTGTTGCTGGCCGTGTCCAGCGTCTTCTTCACGCTGGCCAGCGCGTCGCCAAACTTGCCGAATTCGGTTTTGACGGCGCGCAGCACCTGCCACACCTCGGACGAGCGCTGCTCGATCGCCAACGTGCGAAAGCCCATCTGCAAGCTGTTCAGCAGCGCCGCCAGGTTGCTGGGACCGGCGACGTTGATGCGCAGGTCGTGCAGCTTGTCCAGCAAGCCGGGGCGGCGCAGCACCTCGGCGTACAGGCTTTCCGTGGGCAGAAACATGATGGCGAAGTCCGTCGTATGCGGCGGCGACACGTATTTACCGGCAATCAGCCGCGCTTGCAGTTCCACGGCGCGGCCCAACGCGGCGCCCGCGGCCTTCACGCCTTCCGCGTCGGCCGCGTCCTGCGCATCCATCAGGCGTTCGTATTCTTCCTTGGGAAATTTGGCGTCGATCGGCAACCAGACGGGCTCGCCGCCATCGCCACGACCCGGCAAGCGGATGGCGAATTCGACCACCGCGTCGCTGCCCGGCACCGGCTTGATGTTGCTGGCGTATTGGTCGGGCGTCATGTTGTCTTCGATCAGCCGGGCCAACTGCACTTCACCCCAGGTGCCGCGCGACTTCACGTTGGTCAGCACGCGTTTCAGATCGCCCACGCCGGCGGCCAGGGCCTGCATTTCGCCCAGCCCCTTATGCACGGCTTCCAGGCGGTCGGACACCAGCTTGAAGGATTCGCCCAGGCGCTGCTCCAGCGTGGCGTGCAGTTTTTCGTCCACGGTGCGACGCATCTCGTCCAGCTTGGCGCTGTTGTCGGTTTGCAGGGATTGCAGGCGCTGGTCGACGGTGGCGCGCACCTCCATCAGGCGGCGTTCGTTGATCTGGATCAGCCCTTGCAACTGCTCGCCAAAGCCGGCCGCGAAACGGGCCAGCGACTCGGCCGATTCGGCGCGCGCGGCCTGCGCGTCGCGCGCCAGGCCGGCGCGCAGTTCGCCCTGCGACTGCCCCAGTTCCACTCGCAACGCGCGGGTCGACTCCGAAAATTCGCTGCGCAGGCCACGCTGGCCTTCCGCGATATCCGCGCGCAGCGCGCGTTCGGTTCTTTCCAGGCCTTCCAGCAGCGCATCCAGCCGCGCATGATCGGCCGACGGCCGCAGCCACGCCAACAAGGCCGCCACACAAGCCAGCACCGCGCCACCCGCGGCGACCCAAAGCAGAATGTCATTCAAAACAGGCATCTCCAAAGGCGCAAATTGTAGGCCGCATCATCGTCGCGTTGTAACCAAACGACAAGCGGTGTCGCATGCCGCCCAACGCCACCGTCCCAACGGGATTAAACTTCCCGAACCCTGAACACAACGTTCGACCCAATTTGAATTCCGCCAACCCCTTCTCCGCTCAGTCCGGTTCAAGCTTCCAATCCGTATTCGGCCCCCTGGACCTGGATACGCAAAAGCCGCTGGTCACCGGCGGTGATCGCCACATTTTCCAGCACCCGAACTTTCCCGCCTTGCTCGTCAAGGTCATGGACATGCAGGCCCGAGCGGTCTACCTGGAAACGCGGCCGTTCAAACGTTGGTACAAGCAGTACCAGCGGGAAAGCGCCTACCGCGTCTACCTGAACGAGATTGCCGAATACGTCACCACCACGACGCGCCCATCGGGCGTCTGGCAGGTGCCGATGGCGCGCATTCTGGGCGTGGCGCAGACCTCGCTGGGCCTGGGGCTGGTCGTCGAGAAAATCACGGACGCCGACGGCAATATGGCGCCCACCGTGGCGGACCTGGCCAGGCAAGGCCGCGTGGACGCCAAGTTTTTCGAGCAGCTGGACGAATTCTTCGACGACCTGGCCGACGCGCACGTCGTGCTGCACGACATATCGGCCAGCAATATCGCCTGTGGCCTGAACGCCGATGGCAAACCGGGCATGTATCTGGTGGACGGCTTCGGCGTGTTGCCGCTGGTGCCGGTCTACGCGTGGAGCAAAAGCCTTAACCGCAAGCGCATCGCCCGCAAGTACGGAAGAATGCGCAAGTCGTTGCAGGCGCGCATCGAGGCGGCAAACAAAGCCCGGGCCGCCTCGGGCACCCCAAACGCCTAGCGCACTCCGGCCGTTCCGGCCGTTCCGGGCATTCCGGGCGCTTCGGGCAGCACGATGCCCTGGCGATCCACCCACACATAGTCATGGCCGGCGCGCTGGCCCCGTCGCAACGGGTTGCGCGTGCAGAACGCGGCGTACGCCGGGTCCACAAAACGGTAATGCAGATGTTCGTCGCGCCCCGGCGGAATGCCCAGGCGCGTGGTGCAGATCAGCGCGTCGGGCGAATCGCCCACGTCTTGCACATACAACGCATCGGGATCAAACCGGCGCGCATCCCATTGCGGCACCTTCAGCCCCAACGACCGGCACAACAGCGTCTGCCCTGCGCACAGCCGCGATGGCGGGCGAGGCTGGCCTTGCGCATCGGGGTTCAACGCCTGCATCCGGGCCAGCGCGTCCGGGCCGGATAGTGCGTCCGTCCAGGGATACCCGGACTTGATCAGCACGGCGTTGCCCGGCCCCCCGGCGCTGAAATTGAGCGAATCGCCGCCCCGCGCGTAATACATATAGATGACGCCCCCGTCCATGAAGAGCGCGCGGCGTTTGTGGGTGTAGCCCAGGGACGCGTGGCTGCCCTTTTCTTCCAGGTAGTAAGCCTCGGTTTCAATGATGCGCACCGACAGCCACAGCCCGTCAACCCGATGGCGGATGACCTTGCCCAACAGTTCACGCGCCAGCGTGCAGGCATCGCGGTCAAAAAACGCATCGGGCAGCGCCTGGCCGGCGCCGCGCGATACCGAGCTGGGGGAAGCCGACTTTGCAGCCGTCATCACAAGCCGCCTGGCGTCAGGCGAAGCGCTCGCCGTAGCGCTTTTCGCTGAAGCCCACGGTGACTTCGCCGTCGGGTGTCACGGTGACGGGGCGGCGCACCAGCGCCGGGTATTCGGCGATCAGGTCGCTCCACTGCTTGTCGGTATGGGCCGACTTGCGGTCTTCCGGCAAGTTGCGCCACGTCATCGACGAACGGTTGACCAGCTTTTCCCAGCCGCCGACCTGCTCGGACCACGATTTCAGCGTGGCCGCATCCACGGGGTTATCCCGGTAGTCCACAAAGGCGTGGTCAACGCCATGTTCGGACAGCCAGTCGCGCGCCTTGACGCAGGTGCTGCATTTGGTCAGGCCATACAGGGTGGTTTGCTTCATTTGGATTCAGACTCCTTGCGCCATTGCAGGCGGTTGGCCAGGATCACGCACGTGCCCACGGCCAGGATGAACAAGGTGGCCAGCGCGTTGATCTCGGGCTTGAGCCCCAGCCGCACCCGCGAAAACACTTCCATCGGCAGCGTGCTGGAGCTGGGGCCGGACAGGAACGAGGCCAGCACCACGTCGTCCAGCGACAGCGTGAAAGACAGCAGCCAGGCCGACGCCAACGCCGGTGCGATCAAGGGCAGCGTGATCTTGAAAAACACGGTGATGGGGGTGGCGCCAAGATCCAGCGCGGCCTCTTCCAACGAACGGTCCAGGTCGCGAATACGGGTCTGGATGACCACGGCCACGAACGCCATGCACAGCGTCACATGTCCGACCCAGATGGTGAACACGCCGTTTTCCGACGGCCATCCCAGGCTGCCGCGCAGCTCCACGAACATCAGCAGCAGCGAAATGCCCAGCACGACTTCGGGTATGACAAGCGGGGCGCTCAACATGCCAACGTACAGCGCAAAGCCGCGAAACCGCCCCATGCGGCCCAGCACGTAGCCGGCCCACGTGCCGATGATGACGGCGGCGGTGGCCGTCATCGCGGCGATGCGAAACGACAGCCACGCCGCGCGCAGCAGCGCATCGTCATTGGCCAGCGCGTGATACCAGCGGAAAGAAAAGCCTGCCCACGACGTGACGGTGGGCGACTCGTTGAACGAGAACACCATCAGGCTGATGATGGGCACGTACAGGAAGAAATATCCCAGCCCCAGCACCACGGCGCGCAACGTTTTGTTGGGGCCCTTCATTTGCGGCCTCCGTTGGCCAGTTCCTGCTGCTTGACCTGGTTGTACTGGAAGACGACCAGCGGCACGAGCAAGAGCAACACCATCACGCAGGTCACCGCGGACGCCATCGGCCAATCGGCGTTGTTGAAGAATTCGTTCCACATGACGCGGCCCATCATCAGCGTATTGGCGCCACCCAGCATTTCAGGAATGACGTATTCGCCCACCGCAGGAATGAACACCAGCATGGCGCCGGCGATGACACCCTGGCGCGACAGCGGCACGGTGATTTGCCAGAACGCCTGCCACGGCTTGGCGCCCAGGTCGTAAGCGGCTTCGAGCAGGCGCAGGTCCATCTTCACCAGCGTGGCGTACAGCGGCAGGATGAAGAACGGCAGATACGCATAGACCATGCCGATATACACCGCCACATCGGTGCGATAGATTTCCAGCGGGCTGGAAATGATGCCCAGGCTTTGCAGCAGGTTGTTCAACAGCCCGTCGTTGCGCAGGATGCCGACCCAGGCGTAAACGCGCAGCAGCAGCGACGTCCAGAACGGCAGGATCACGCCCAGCAACAGCAGGTTGCGCACGCGCGGCGAAGAGCGCGCGATGTAATAGGCAATGGGGTAGCCGATCAGCACGCAGATCAGCGTGGTGATGCCGGCGATCTTGACCGAGCTGAGGTAGGTCTTGAAATACAGGCTGTCGGTGAACAACAGGATGTAGCCGCGCAGGTGCAGGCTGAACTGCACGGCTTCATCCTGGAATTCAGCCAGCGACGTATACGGCGGAATACCGAATTTGACTTCGGCAAAGCTGATCTTCAATACCAGCAGGAAGGGCAGCAGCAGGAACAGCACCAGCCAGGCAAACGGCGGCACCACCGCCAGCGCCCGGCCCGACGGCAACCAGTCGCGGGGCGAAAAACGAATCATGACGCCAGCACCGTCGCGCTGTCGGCGCCCCAGCTGACGAAGATTTCTTCGTCGATACCCGGGGCGTCCATCTGGGCCAGCAGCAGGCTGGGCACGCTGGCCTCAACCGTCTTGCCGGAATCCAGCCGGATCTGATACAGCGCGTAGCTGCCCATCCAGGCCATGTGGCTGACCATGCCGTGGGCCCAGTTGTATTCGCCGTCGGGTTGGTCGCGCGAGACCAGCAGGCGCTCGGGCCGGATGGACACGTGCACTTCCATGCCCAGCGGTTCGCTGACGCCGTGGTTCACGAAGAGCGGCCGCGTCAGCTCGGCGCATTCGATGGCGACGTGGTCGGGTTCGTCCACCACGATGGTGCCGGTGAACATATTGGTCGACCCGATGAAGCTGGCCACGAAACGCGAATTCGGAAAGGCGTAGACATCCTGCGGCGTGCCGCACTGGACGATCTGGCCTTCGGTCATGACGGCCAGGCGGTGCGCCATGGTCATGGCTTCTTCCTGGTCGTGCGTGACCATGATGCAGGTCACGCCCACCTGCTCAAGGATCTTCACCAGTTCAATCTGCGTCTTCTGGCGAATCTGCTTGTCCAGCGCGGACATCGGTTCGTCCAGCAACAACAGCTTGGGGCGCTTGACCAGACTGCGCGCCAGCGCCACGCGCTGCTGCTGGCCGCCGGACAGCTGGTGCGGCTTGCGGCGCGAATAGCCGGCCATCTGGACCAGGTCCAGCGCTTCGAACACGCGGTCGTGGATTTCGGCGCGGTCCACGCCTTCCTGCTTCAGCCCGAACGCCACGTTGGCCTCGACCGTCATGTGCGGGAACAACGCGTACGACTGGAACATCATGTTCACGGGCCGGCGGTAAGGCGGCACGCTGGTGATGTCCTCGCCGTCCAGCAGGATCTGACCCGAGGTGGCGTCCTCGAAACCGGCCAGCATGCGCAGCAAGGTCGACTTGCCGCTGCCGGAGCTTCCCAGCAGCGCGAAGATCTCGTTGCGCTTGACGGACAGGTTGACGGAACGCACGGCGACCACATCGCCAAAAATCTTGACCACATCGGACACCCGGACGAATTCGTCCGGGTCCACCGTATGCGGCGCCGAGTAACGGCTATCGCTCATGACTTATCTTCCAGACTTCAGCTCGGACCACATCCGGTTTTGCAGGCGTTGAATGTTCAAGGGCAGCGCCTTGATCACATACAAGGTCTTGGAGACCTCGGCCGGCGGATAGATCATGGGGTTCTCGGCCACGTCTTTCACCACGTACTGCCGCGCCTCTTTATTGGCGTTGGGGTAGAACATGGTGTTGGTGATGGCAGCGTGCACCTTCGGCGTTTCGATGTAGTTGATGAACGCCAGGGCCTCTTCGGGATGCGGCGCATCCTTGGGGATGACCATCAGGTCGAACCACGCGGGCGCGCCGCCCTTGGGGATGAAGTAGTTCACTTCATACGACTTCTTGGCTTCTTGCGCGCGCTTGCGGGAAATCATCACGTCGCCCGAAAACCCGTAGACCATGCACAGGTCGCCCACGGCAAGTTCGTCGATATAGCCCGACGAACTGAACTGGCGGATGTACGGGCGGATCTGCTTGAGCACGTCCAGCGCGGCCTTGTAGTCGTCCGCGTTGGTGCTGTTGGGGTCTTTGCCCAGGTACTTGAGCACGGCGGGGAACACCTGCGCTGCTTCGTCCAGCATCGAGATGCCGCACTCTTTCAGCTTGGCGGCGTTCTCGGGCTTGAAGATCATGTCCCAGTTGGCCAGGTCGACGTTGTCGCCCATGATCTGCTTGACCTTGGTGACGTTGTAGCCCAGGCCATTGGTGCCGTAGCCCCACGGAATGGCGTACTGGTTGCCGGGATCGACGGAGGCGACCAGCGCCATCACTTCGGGGTCCAGGTATTTCCAGTTGGGGATCTTGGACTTGTCCAGCTTCTGGAACAGCCCGGCCTCGATCTGGCGCGAGGCGTAATGGGTGGACGGTACAACGACGTCGTAACCGGACTTGCCGGCAAGCAGCTTGGCTTGCAGCGTGTCGTTGCTGTCGTAGACGTCATAGCGGACCTTGATGCCGGTTTCTTTTTCGAAACCCGGAATCGTGTCCGGCGCCGTGTACTCGGCCCAGTTGTAGACGTTGACGACCTTGTTCTGCGCGACCGCCGACGATGCCGATGCCGCGACCAACACCGCCCCAAGCGCCCAGCGCATTCCCGCCCTTAGTTCCATTACATGCCCCTTGCCGTATGCCGTGTATGTCAGGACTACCAAAAGGCGAAATGATAAAGCTTTTTAGCGATGACCTGCCCAACTTTACCGGCGAGTTCGCGCAATTAGCGGCCGACCGCGGGCGGGGCCAAGCCCTGGGTCAGGGCTGCACGCCCACGCCCCAGGCGGTCCAGTAGCTGTCGCGCAATTTCATCCAGTAGCGGTCGCCCTCTTCGCCGGCCACCTTGACGAGTGATCGGCGCAGGCGATCCAGGTTGCCCTGGCGCTGGCGCTCGAACAGGGCGCCCTGCGTGCCACGGTCGAAGTCGATCAGCCAGACCTGGTTGTCGGCGCCGATCAGGATGTTGAACGCATTGAGGTCCGCGTGCCAGACGCCCGCGCGATGCATGCGCACGATGGCCTGCCCGACGGCGCCCCACAGCGGCTCGGCCAGCGCATGGGCCAGGGGCCGCACGCCGGGGATGCGTTCCACGATGATGGCCGCGCGGTAGATGGGGCCCTGGCGCCAGTAGGCGGCGGCAAGCGGCGCGGGCACGGCCAGGCCCTGGGCGCGCATCGCGGCCAGCAGGCGGAATTCGCGGAAGCTGCGGGTGCGGTCTTCGCCGTTCCAGAGGTAAGCGTCGCGGCTGATGCGGGCGATCATGCCGCCGCGTCGGTAGCGCCGCAACACGCCCTGCCAGCCCTGCCCTTGCACGAACCAGGCTGCCTGGCGGCCGCCCGCGTCCACGGGCCGGGCGCGGTCGCCATAGTGGCCGGGGTTGAAGATGTCGGGCCCGGTGTTGCCCAGGCGCGCGTCGCTCAGCATGGCGCCGGCCAGCGGCGCGGGCCAGGCCTGGCGCACCGCGCCCGAGCGTGCGCCATCAGCCTTCACGATTGCGCATCCAGTCAGCCACGCCGTAGAACGATTCCAGCAGCCGCTCCACCAGCGCCGGGTCGATGCCCTGGTCTTCCATGGCGCGCCCGATGCACGTCACCCACTGGTCGCGTTCGACCTGGCCGATGGAAAACGGCAGGTGGCGCGCGCGCAAACGGGGGTGGCCGAAGCGTTCGATGTAATGGTCGGGGCCACCGAAATAGCCGCAGAGGAACCAGAACAGCTTGTTGCGGGCCTCGTCCAGGCTGGGGCCGTGCGCGGCGCGCAGTTCTTTCAGGTCAGGCTCCATGTCCATCAGGTCATAGAAGCGGTCGACCAGCGCGCGCACACCGGGTTCGCCACCCAGAAGGTCAAAGATACTGCGGGAATTTTCCACGGGTTCGCTAATGGTATGGACTCGGGTTGTCATCAGGTTTCTCGAAGGGTGACCAGCGGCGGTGTGCGCAACACGCCGCGCAGGGCCAGGGCGCCGCCGGCCCAGGCGCCCAGCATGCCTGCCCCGATGCCGGCCAGCCACGGCCACAGGCTCAGGGTAATGGTGAAGTCAAACACCTGGGTCGACAGCGCCCAGGCAATGGCGGTGGCGCCAGCGGCCGCCAACAGGCCGGCCAAGCCGCCCACGGCCCACAGCTCGATACGCTGCGACCGGGCCAGTTGCGAGCGCGTGGCGCCCAGCGCGCGCAGCACCGCCGCTTCCCGCATGCGCTCGTCGCGCGTGGCCGTCAGCGCGGCCGACAGCACCAGCACGCCCGCGGCCAGCGTGAACAGGAACAGCAGTTGCACGGCCTTGCCCACTTCGTTCAGCACGGATTGCAGCTGTTGCAGGATGGCGCCCACGTCGAACACGGTCAGGTTGGGAAACTGGCGCACCAGGGCGGGCAGCACGGCCGCTTTGTCGGGCGGCAGGTAAAAAGAGGTGATCCAGCTTTGGGGCATGTCGGCCAGCGCCGAGGGGGTCAGGATGGCGAAAAAGTTGACGCGCATCGTATCCCAATCCACCCGCCGGGTGCTGGTGACGGCGGCTTGGACCTGCTGGCCGGCCACGTCAAAGGTCATCTTGTCGCCCAGTTTCAGGCCCAGCGACTTGGCCAGTCCGGATTCCAGCGAGACCTCGGAAGCGCCTGGCTTCAGCCAGCGGCCTTGCTCGATCTTGTTGGACGACGGCATCTGGTCGCCGTACGACAGGTTGAATTCGCGGTCCACCAGGCGCTTGGCGCGCGGTTCTTCGTAGTCGTCCGGGCCGACCGGCTTGCCGTTGATGGCGATCAGCCGCCCGCGCACCATCGGTGACAGCGTGATGCCGCCCAGGCCTTCGCGGGTCAGCGCGTCGGTGACGGGCTGGCGCTGGTCGGGCTGCACGTTGATCAGGAAACGATTGGGCGCATCCGCCGGCATCGTGCGCTGCCAGCCCTGGATCAGGTCGGTGCGCGTCATGGTCAAGAGCAGCAGCGCCATCAGGCCCACCGCCAGCGCGCACACCTGCGTGATCGTCGCGGCGCGACGGCGCACCACGCCCGCCAGCGCAAAGCGCAGCGCGGGCAGGCCCGAGGCCAATCCGCGCACACGCGCCAGGCCCAGGATGCACAGCCAGGCCACCAGCGCGAACACGGCAAAGGCGCCCAGGAAGCCCCCGGCCACCACGGCGCCCAGCTTTGCATCGCCCGCGAACCACCAGATCAGCAAGGCGAAGCCGACCGCGCCCACCGCGTAGCCGACCGCGCTGCGGGCGCTGAGCGTGTCCGCGTCGCGGCGCAGCACCCGGGCGGGCGGCACATGGCGCAGCTGCGCCAGCGCGGGCAAGGCAAAACCCAGCAACAGCAACAGGCCCGTCAGCACCCCTTGCAACGCGGGTATCGCGGACGGCGCGGGCAGGCGCGTGTCGATCAGTGAGCCCAGCAGCATCACCAGCACCTGGTGCACGGCAAAGCCCAGCAGGCAACCCGCCGCCGACGCAAACAGGCCCACCAGCGCGAACTCCAGCGTCAGCATGCGCGAGACCTGCGATTGCACCGCCCCCAGGCAGCGCATGACGGCGATGCCGTCCCGGTGCCGCGTCATGTAGCGGCCGGCCGCCAGCGCGACAGCCACGGCCGAAATCAGCACCGCCAGCAGGGCGACCAGCGACAGAAAGCGCTGCGCGCGGTCCAGCGTGCGGCGCACTTCAGGCCGGCCCGATTCCAGCGTGGCCACTTTCTGGCCGCGCTTGATGTTCTGGTTCAGCCAGGTGGCATAACCGGCCACGGCGTCCGGCTGGCCGGCCACCAGCATGGCGTAGCCGATGCGGCTGCCGGGCGCGATCAGGCCCGTGGCGGGCAGGTCGCTGGCGCGCAGCAGCACGCGCGGGGCCACGTTGACGAACTGCATGCCACGATCCGGCTCGTACGTGATGACGCGGTCCACGCGCAGATGGGCGTCGCCCACGTTCAGCGTGTCGCCCACTTTCAGGTTCAACAGGGCCAGCAACTGGGCATCGACCCACACCGCGCCCTGGGGCGGGATGTCGCGAGTGGGCGCGTCCGGCGCGAACGGGGCGTTGGCCACGCGCAACGCGCCGCGCAGCGGGTAGCCGGGTTCCACGGCCTTGAGCGCGGCCAGCTGGGCGCCGTCGCCCGCCCCCACCATGGACGGAAACTGCCAGGTGCTGGACAGCGTCAGGCCCCGTTCGCGCGCCTGGTCCAGAAACGCGGCAGGCACGGGCTCGTCGGCGTCCAGCACCAGGTCGGCGCCCAGCATCTGGCCCGCATCGCGTTCCAGCGCCCGGCCGACGCGGTCGGCCAGAAAGCCCACGCTGGTCACGGCGGCCACGGCCACCACCAGGGCCAGCACCAACAGGCGCAGTTCGCCCGCCCGGGCGTCGCGCATCATCATCCTGGCGCCCAGGCGCAGGGTGGACCAGAAACCGGGGCGCTTGGCCTGTGACATATCAGGGAAATCCATCATTCATCAATGTTAAAAACCGCTTATTGGCCGTCCGAATCCCGATATCATCCCGGGGCGGGCGGCAACGCCGCCCATAAAGATACCTAATACCGGAGAAGACAATGCGTAAATCCTGGCTTGCGGCCACGATTCTGGCCGCCTGCGCGGCCGCCACCTCCCTGCCCTCGGCAGCCCAGACCACCCTGAAGATGGCCTACGCCCTGTCGACCTCGTCGCACTACGGCGCGGGCGCCGACGCCATGGCCAAGTCCATCGAGGCCTCGTCGAACGGAAAATACAAAGTACAGCAATTCGCCAACAGCGCGCTGGGCGGCGAACGCGAAGTGATCGAAGGCTTGCAGATCGGCACGATCGACCTGGCCATCGTTTCGACAGGGGCCACCCTGAACTTTGTTCCCGAGACGGGGGTTTTCGATATCCCCTTCCTGCTGCGCGACCTGCAACACGCGCGCGCCGTGCTGGACAGCAAGATCGGCCAGGACATGCTGGCCAAGTTTCCCAGCCGCGGCATCATTGCCCTGGCCTGGGGCGAGCAGGGCTTTCGCCATCTGACCAACAACGTGCGCCCGGTCAAGACCCCGGCCGACGCCAAGGGCCTGAAGATCCGTACCACGGAAAACCCGATCCACATCACGGCTTTCCGCCAGATCGGCATCCTGCCCACGCCCATGGCCTGGCCCGAAGTGGCCACCGCCTTGCAGCAAGGCACCATCGACGGCCAGGAAAACCCGTTGTCGGTCATCACGTCGGCCAAGCTGTCGCAAATGCAGAAGTACCTGTCGCTGACCGGCCACGTGTACGGCCCGGCGCTGGTGCTGATGTCGGCCAACGTCTATGACGGCCTGTCGGCCGCCGACAAGGCCAATTTCGACAAGGCCGGCAAGGAATCCGCCATGGCCATGCGCGCCTACGTGGACAACATCGAGAAAACCGGCGTTGAACAGCTGAAGAAAGAAGGCATGCAAGTGTCCGAAGTGGACCGCGCCGCCTTTGCCGCCGCCGTCGAGCCCGCCTACCCCGAGTACTACAAGAAGTTCGACAAGAAGCTGATCGACGCGATCCGCGACACCAAGTAAGCGGCGCGCGCCCCGTGCGGGCGCGGCGCCATCAGGCGGCGGGATGCTGATCCCGCCGCCTGCCGTTTTCCACCCTGTGCGTATCACGCCATCGGGATTCATCATGCGTTTGCTCTGCGCTTTCGACCGCGGCCTGTTCAAGCTGGTCTCGGTTCTTGCCCAACTTCTGCTGGTAGCCGCCGCGGCTGCCGCCTTCTACCAGGTCATTGCCCGCTTCGTCCTGCATTCGCCCGCCGACTGGAGCGAGGTGCTGACCCGCGCCCTGCTGATCTGGACCGTGCTGTTGGGCGTGGCGCTGGCCTTTCGCCACGGCGCGATGATCAGCGTTGAACTGCTGCGCAACCTGCTGGGCGGCGCCAAGCGCCGCGTGCTGGAAACCGTGATCGGCCTGATCTGCGCAAGCTTCCTGGGCTTTTTGGCCTGGATCGGCGGCAACATGACCTATCGCGTGCGCTTCCAGACGGTGCCCAGCCTGGACATCTCGATTTCCTGGATCTACCTGGCGATTCCCGTGGGCGCCACGCTGGCCGCCATCGCCGTGCTGGCCCGCTGGTGCGCCGGCGAAGAAGACGACGTGCCCGTGCGCAACGACGCACAAGGCTAAGCCGCCCCCATCGAACCTACGCAGCAGATATCGCCATGTCCCAATTAATGATTGTCTCGATGCTGATCTTCTTCGGGCTGTCCGTACCGGTCGCCGTGTCGATCGGCCTGGCCAGCCTGGCGGGCGTCGGCAGCTCCGGCCTGCCCTGGGTGGTGGTTGCCCAGCAGCTGTACGCCGCGCTGGACAAGTACCCGCTGGTCGCCATTCCCTTCTTCATCCTGGCCGGCAACCTGATGGAAGCCGGCGGCATTTCCGAGCGCATGGTGGAATTTGCCAAGAGCGTGGTGGGCGGCATCCAGGGCGGCCTGGCCTGCACCTGCGTGCTGACCTGCATGATCTTCGCGGCGGTGGCCGGCTCCAGCGTGGCGACCACCTTCGCCGTGGGCGCCATCCTGATCCCCGCCATGGTCCGGCACGGCTACCCGGCGCCGTTTGCCGCGTCGCTACAAGCCAGCGCGGCCGAATTAGGCGTGATCATTCCGCCGTCGATCCCGATGATTCTGTACGCCGTGTCCACCGACACATCCACCGGCGAACTGTTCATTGCCGGCGTGATGCCCGGCATCCTGATCGGCCTGGCGCTGATGTTCTACGTGTGGTTCTACGCCAAGCGCAACAACCTGGGCAAGCGCGACGGCGAAGGCCGCCTGCCGCTGTGGCCCGCGTTCAAGAGCGCCTGGCTGGCGCTGATGATGCCCGTCATCATCCTGGGCGGCATCTACGGCGGCGTGTTCACGCCGACCGAAGCGTCGGTGGTGGCCGTGATGTATGCGGTGGTGGTCGGCAAGTTCATTTACCGCCGCCTGAGCTTCAAGCAGCTGTCCGTTACGCTGCACAAATCCGTGGTGTCCACGGCCGTGATCATGTTCGTGATCGCCAACGCGGGCGTGTTCAGCTTCCTGCTCAATCGCGCCGGCATTCCGGATGCGCTGGGCACGTGGCTGTCGCAGATCTTCGAAACCAAGTTCTCGTTCCTGATGGGCGTGAATGCCGCGCTGTTCCTGATCGGGATGTTCATCGAGACGTCGGCGTCCATCGTCGTGCTGGCCCCGTTGCTGCTCCCCGTGGCGCTGAAGTTTGGCGTGGAACCGGTGCACTTCGGCATCATCATGGTGGTCAACCTGGCGCTGGGCATGATCACCCCGCCCTTCGGCGTGAACCTGTTCGCCGCCTGCGCGGTGGCCAAGCTGCCGCTGGAGCGGATAGTCAAGCCGCTGATTCCGTTCGTGGGCGTGGTGATCGTCTGCTTGCTGGTGATTACGTATTGGCCGGGCCTGTCGCTGAGTCTGCGCGACCTGGTCTACGCGAAGTAAAAAAAGGCGGGGTTACCGCCATCACCGCCCATCACCGCCCATCACCGCAGCGTGCGTGATGGGCGGGTCCTTCAGGCCGCCACCGCGCGTTCCCAGCGCACCGCGTGGCAGCGCAATTGCCGGCCACCGGTTTGCCGGCCACCGGTTTGCCGGCCACCGGTTTGCGTCCCCCCCGTTTGCGTGACCTGCGGCGCTTCGCTGCGGCATTCATCGCGCGCCTCCGGGCATCGCGGATGAAACGTACAGCCCGACGGCGGCCGGATCGGGTTGGGCACCTCGCCACCCATGGGTTCACGGTCGCGGCGGGGCTCGTCCAGGTCGGGAATCGTGTCCAGCAGCATCCGCGTGTAGGGATGCCGCGGCGATTCGAACAATTGATCGGCCGGCGCCTGCTCAACGATTCTGCCCAGGTACATCACCGCCACGCTGTCGGACACGTGCCGCACCACCGACAGGTTGTGGCTGATGAACACATACGTCAGGCCGAATTCCTTTTGCAGGTCGCCCATCAGGTTCAGGATTTGCGCCTGCACCGACACGTCCAGCGCCGAGGTCGGCTCATCGCACACCAGGAATTCCGCCTGGGTCGCCAGCGCCCGTGCAATCGAAATGCGCTGGCGCTGCCCGCCTGAGAACTCGTGCGGAAAGCGGCTGGCGTCACTGGCGGACAGGCCCACCAGCTCCAGCAGTTCGTCCACGCGTCGGCGCGTGTCGGCGGGCGTGCGGCGCAGGCCCAGGGTGATGATGGGT
Source organism: Achromobacter sp. RT286_PF (assembly GCF_059760425.1). Taxonomy (NCBI): domain Bacteria; kingdom Pseudomonadati; phylum Pseudomonadota; class Betaproteobacteria; order Burkholderiales; family Alcaligenaceae; genus Achromobacter; species Achromobacter sp. RT286_PF. The sequence continues at coordinate 41,760 of NZ_JCBAMR010000025.1, read as the reverse complement.
TCAGCCACGATGTTGCCGACGCGCCAGCGCGGGTTCAGGCTGGCGTAGGGATCTTGAAAAATCATTTGCGGATACAGCACGCCGCCCGCCCGGTTGCGCCCGTATTGCAGCGTGCCGCGCGTGGGCGCGACCAAGCCGACCAGCAGCTTGGCCAACGTGGATTTGCCGCAGCCAGATTCCCCAACGATGCTCAGGGTCGTGCCGCGCGGCACCGCCAGCGACACGCCATCCACCGCCTTCAACGTCTGCATGGGCTGGCGCGACAGCGTGCGTTCCAGCCAGGGTGGCGACACGTCGAACCAGCAGGCCAGGTCGTCGGCCCGCAACAGCACATCATCGTTACGCGGCATGGGCCACTCCTTCCTGGTGCAGCCAGCAGGCGCTGACGGTAGCGCCCGAAGGCGAAGCGGCCAGGGGCGGCCGGGAGTGGGCACAGCGCGGCCCGGCGGACGCGCAACGCGGGTGAAACGCACAGCCATCGGGCATGGCGTGCAGGCGCGGCATGGCGCCGTCGATCTGGTTCAAGCGGGCGGCTCGATGGCGCAGGCCCGGAATGGCGTTCATCAAGCCTTGCGTATAGGGGTGCCCGGGCCGACGCAGCACGTCCAGCACCGGCCCGATCTCGACGATGCGGCCGGCATACATCACCGCCACGCGGTCGGCGGTTTCCGCGATCACGCCCATGTCGTGCGTAACCAGCAGCACAGCCGTGCCCTGCTCGCGGCACAGCCGGCGCAGCAGCGCCGTGATCTGCGCCTGCACCGACACGTCAAGCGCGGTGGTGGGTTCGTCCGCGATGATGAGCTTGGGGCGCGCGGCCAGGGCCAGCGCGATCACCACGCGCTGGCGCATGCCGCCCGAGAACTGGTGAGGATAGTGGTCGATGCGCTTGTCGGCCGCCGGAATGCCCACCGCCAGCAGCAGCTCCAGCGCGCGGGCGCGGGCGGCCGGGGCGGACACCTTGTCGTGATGGCGGATGGTTTCGATCAGTTGGTCACCCACCGTGAACAGCGGGTGCAGGCTGGTCAGCGGGTCTTGAAAAATCGCGCCGATTTCTTTGCCACGCAAACGCTGCCGCGCCTTGGCTGGCAGGTTGTCGATGCGCTTGCCCGCCAGCAGGATTTCTCCGGCGCCCAGGCGGCCGGGCGGCTCCAGCAGGCCGATCACCGCCATGCCGGTCAAGGACTTGCCCGCGCCGGACTCGCCCACCATGCCCAGGATTTCGCCGGGCTGAATGTCAAAGCTGATGTCGCGCGTGGCCACCAGCGTGCCGTGGCGCGTGGGAAATTCCACCGACAGGCCGCGCACCGACAAGGTCGGCACGCCGACCGGCGCGGCGTTAAGGTCGATTGCCATCATGACGGGCTCCTGCTCCTTGCGGGACGCGGATAGCTGGAAGAGAAAATCTGCTGCACCGGGGGATGGCCCCAGGTGCGGTCGGGGTAGCGCGCAACCAGGCCGTCGAATTGCCGCTGTGCCTGCTCTTGCGCCAGGCGCGCGTCAAAGCCGGGAATGCGCCCGTCCACCATGACGAAACGCCCGTCGATGATCACTTGCGACACATCGCGGCCGCTGCCGCTGATCATCAGCGTCTGGATCGGGTCGATCATCTGGCCGTTGCGGTCATGCGAAAAATCGAAGACGGCGATGTCCGCCTTGGCTCCCACGGCCAGGCGGCCCAGGTCCGGCCGACCCAAGGCATCCGCGCCGCCGACGGTGGCAGCGTCGTAGTAGTCTTCGGCGCGCACGGCTTCGGTGGACCCTTCGAGCACGCGGCACAGCATCATGCCCACCTGCATGTTCTGCACCATGTCCGGCGGCCACGTGTCGGTGCCCATGCCGACGTTGATACCCAGCCTGCGATAACGCGCAAACGAGTCCAGCGTGGCGCCGTGCCGCGCCGACACCAGCGGACAGTGCACGATGCTGGCGCCCGCATCGCGGATGATGTCCAGGTCATTCCCGGGGCGAGCAATGTGACGCGAACCCGAGACATAGGTGCCATGCGGCAGCAAGGCGCGCGGCGACAGGAAGCCCAGGCTTTGCAACCATTCCGGCGGACTCATGCCGTGCTGTTCCAGCACCAGGTCGTATTCCAGGCGTGACTGGCAGCAATGCAGCCGGATGGGGATATCGCGTTCTTGCGCGGCTTGCGCCGATGCGCGCAGCAGGTCCGGCGTGCAGGTTTCGATACGGTCCGGCGCCAGCATGGCGCGCACCCGGCCGTTGTGACGTCCGTCGATCTCATCGCAGAACGCAACGGCGTCGGCCAGCCCCGCCATGCCGCGCGCCTCGTCGTAATGGCAGCGGATCTTGCCGTCGGCATCCACATAGGTGTGCCCGCTGCGGTAGGCCGGCCCCAGGTACACGCGCAGGCCAAGTTCGCCCGCCGCGTTGGCGGCCAACAGGAATTCGTCGCGCGTTTCGCCCCACACGCGGTAGAACAGCGACGCAATCGGCAAGGCGGTGGTGATGCCGTTGCGGATCAGCTGCGCAAACGCGTAGCGTTTCTGAAAGGCCAGTTCGGCGGGCGTGTACATCTCGTACGGCCCCTTCTGCATGTACGTCTCGGGCCAGATACGACCTTTGCGCCAGGCGGGTGAATTGTCGAAACCCAGGATGGTCGTGTCCAGGTCCGACAAGGCATCCAGGTCCACGAAGCCGGGGCCGATCACCGCGCGGCCGTAGTCATGGCGGCGCGCAACGCTGCCCGGATAGCGATGGCCCACGTAGACGATGCGGTCGCCGTCGAACACGACTTCGCCGTTCTCGTAGAGGCAATGGCGGCCGTTTTCATGGCCGACCACCCAGCGCGCGGTCAAGAGGATGGGGCCTTCCCTGTTGGGCATCATCGCGGACATCATCGGAGGCATCATGGCGCGCTCGCCAAGGCGCGTCCGTCGCGCGCCACCACGTGGCCGCGCTTGACGACCAGCTTGCGTACGGGCCGGGCCACGATGGCCTCGGCCACGGTCTCGGCATCGACCAGCACAAAGTCGGCATGGCAGCCCGGCGCCAGGCCATAGTCCTGCAACTGCATCACGCGCGCATTGCCGTAAGTGGCTACGTCCAGCGCCATCGCCAGTTCGTCGTCGCGCCGGAAGTTGTTGCGCAGGCCCACCAGCATGGTGCGCTCCAGCATGTCGGGCTTGCCGTACGGGCCCCAGGTATCGCGCATGCCGTCGTTGCCGGTGCAGACGGTGACGCCGGCCTGGCGCAGCCGCGCCACATTGGGCACCGGCCGCGACGCGGACCCGGTGGTCATGATGTGGATGCCGGCGGCCAGCAGCCCGTCCGTCAGCGCTTGCACCGCCTGCGTGTCCGGCATTCCCAGGCAGAACGAATGCGACAAGGTGACCTTGCCCTGCATGCCCAGCGCCAACACGCGGTCGATCGTCATCTGCATCGAAAACGCCCCCAGCTCGCCGGCCTCGTGCAGGTGGATGTCGATTGGCTTGCCATGCTTGTCGGCCAGCCCGAAGATGGCATCCAGGTGACCCTTGGGATCGCGGTCCATGCCCGCCGGGTCCAGCCCGCCCACCACCTCCGCGCCCATGCGCAGCGCCTCGTCCATCAGCGCCAGCGTGCCGGGCCGGATCAGCAGTCCGCTTTGCGGAAAGGCCACCAGTTCCACGTCGATCTGGTCGCGGTACTGCTCGCGCGCGCGCATCACGCCTTCGATGGCGCCCAGGCCGATGTCGGTGTCCACGTCCACATGGCTGCGGATGTGGCTGGTGCCGTCGGCAATCGACATCACCAGCTGCCGCGCCGATTGCCGATACGGGTCGATGCCCAGGCGCTTCTTTTCAGCGCGCTCGTTCTCGATCTTGTCGATCAGGCGCGGGCCGACCTCGTTGCGATACCAGGGCATGCCGTACATCGTCTTGTCCAGATGCGCGTGGGCGTCGATCAGCCCCGGCAGCATCAGCGCACCGCCCCCGTCCACCACCGGCACGCCTGAGGGCGCCTCAGCCCCCAGCGCGTGGATGCGGCCGTCCTTGACCAGCACCGTGGTGATCTCGCCACCCGCCGGGCGGACGTGGGTGTACAGCGTTGCGTTTTCCATGCTTGACCTCTATTGAAGATTGCGCCGTCAGCGCAGACGGGGATTGAGCGCGTCGCGCAGCCAATCGCCCAGCAGGTTCACCACCAGCACGATCAGGCTCAGATACAGCGCGGGGAACACCACCACCCACCACTGCCCCGAAAACAGGAACTGGTTGCCCAGCCGGATCAGCGTGCCCAGCGACGGTTCGGTAGGCGGCATGCCCACGCCCAGGAAGCTCAGCGTGGCCTCGATCAGCACGGCCAGCCCCAGGTTCAGCGTGGCCGTCACCATGACGGGGGTCAGCGTGTTGGGCAGGATGTGCGTGAGCATGATGCGCAGCGAACTGACCCGGATCAGCCGGGCCGCCTGCACATATTCCTTGCCACGCTCGACCAGCGCGGACGCCCGCACCGTGCGCGCGTACTGCACCCAGTTGGTCATGGAGATGGCCAGGATGAGGATTACGGCGGACAAGGTTTCGCGCAGGCCCGGCGGCAGCAGTTGGCGGAACACCGCGGTCACCAGAATGGCGACCAGAATGGTGGGAATACTGAGCAGCGTGTCGCCCACGCGCATCAAGGCGTTGTCGACCCAACCGCCGAAATAGCCCGCCGCCAGGCCCACAAGCAAGCCGATGGCCAGCGACAGCACCACCGTGGCCAGCCCGATCGCCAGCGACATGCGCGAGCCATACAGAATGGCCGACCACACATCGCGGCCCTGCGTGTCGGTGCCCAACAGGAACTGCGGGTCGGCCCCTTCCACCCAGAACGGCGGCAGCTCGGCGTTCAACAGATCCAGCTGCGCCAGGTCATAAGGATTTTGCGGCGCGATCCACGGCGCGAACACCGCCAGCAACACCACCACCAACAGCACGATGCCCGCGCCCATTGCCACATAATCGTGCCGCAGGCTCCACCACAAATCGCTTTGCAAAAAGCGCGACAGCCGGCTGCGCGCACCGCCCGAATACGGCGTAGAGAAAGGTTTAGTGGCCACTGGCGCCTCCTTTGACGTGCTGGCTGCGCAGGCGCGGATCGACCACGCCGTACATCATGTCCACCAACGTGTTCAGCGCCACGAAGATGAAGGACACGATCACCAGATAGGCGGCCATGACGGGAATGTCCACGAACATGACCGATTGGATGAACAGCAAGCCCATGCCCGGCCACTGGAACACGGTTTCGGTAATCAACGCGAAAGCGATCAGGTTGCCGATCTGCATGCCCGTCACGGTAATGACCGGCATCAGGCAGTTGCGCAGCGCCAGCCGAAAATGCACGATGCGATCCGGCAGGCCGCGAGCGCGCGCGAACTTGATGAATTCCGTGCGCAGCGTCTCCAGCATTTCGGCCCGCACCAGCCGCATGATCAATGTGATCTGGAACAGCGCCAGGGTGATCGACGGCAGCACCAGCGCGGCGCGGCCGGACGGCGTCAACAAGCCCGTTGACCACCCGCCGATCTTCACCGTGTCGCCCCGCCCGAAGCCCGGCAGCCAGCCCAGCTGCACCGAAAAAATCAGGATCAGCATGATGCCGACGACGAAGCTGGGCAACGAGATACCCAGGATGGACACGAACTGCAAGGCCTGCGCCATGCGTGACTTGCGATAGATGGCCGTCAGCACGCCCAGCGGCACGCCGATCGCAAGCGACAGCAGCGTGGCCATCATCACCAGTTCGAACGTGGCCGGGAAACGTTCGGCCACCAGCGCGAACACGTCTTGCTGGTTGCGGTAAGAAATGCCGAATTCGCCTTGCGCGGCGTTGGTGACGAAGTGCACGAACTGCATGCCCACCGACGCGTTCAAGCCCAGGCGTTCGCGCAGCTCGTCGCGCTGGGTTTGCGAAGCCTGCTCGTTAAGCATCATGTCGACGGGATCGCCGACAAAACGAAATATCACGAAGGCCAGCAACGCCACCGCCAGCATCACGCCGACTGCGTTAAAGACCCGTCTAACAATGAATGCCAGCATGTGCGGCCTCCTTCAGACCCGATGTCGGACTGTTGCAACCGCCGCCCTCGACCGGGGCGCGGCGGTCGCATGAACAGCTCGTGCTACTGCATGCGCACCGTCCACAGCCGCGCCTTGTTGTCCGGCATTTGCAGCACGTCGCCCACCTTGTCGCCCACGGCCCAGGCCATGGGCTGCTGGTGAAGCGGCAGGAAGCGCACATCGCCATGCAGCGTCTGCAACACTTCGGCCATCATCTTGATGCGCTTGTCGCGGTCCATCTCGGCGGCGGCCGCGTCGATCTTCGCGTCCAATGCCGGGTCGCCCCACTGCCCCCAGTTGAAGACGCCCGCCGGGCCGGTGCGGCTATGCATCACTTGCAGCAGGATCGACAGCGCATCGATCTGCGGCTCGTTGGCCCAGCCGTGGATGGTGATGTCGAACTCGCCACGCGAGCGCTTGGGGTTCTGCAACGACCGCGGCCCGCTGGCCAGCGACGCCTTGACGCCAATACGCGCCCACATCGACGCGGCGGCCTGACACAGTTCTTCTTCGTTCACGAACATGTCGTTCGAACACAGCAGCGACAAGGTGAAGCCGTCGGGGTAGCCGGCATCGGCCAACAACTTCTTGGCCTTGGCCGCATCGAACGGCAGGCGCTCTTCCTGCTTGATGTCGTAGCCGGGAATGGACGGGGCCACCAGCGCGCCGGTGGTGCGCGACAGGCCGCGCATGACGCGCTTTTGCAGCAGATCGGGCGACAGCGCCATGTACAGCGCCTGGCGCACGCGCAGGTCTTTCAGCGGATTCTTGTCGTTGATGTTCGAGCCGACCAGCTTGTCGCCCAGGTTCATGCCGAAGTACAGCGTGCGCAATTCCGTCGCCGCCAGCACCTTCACGTTGGACGCGGCGCGCAGGCGGTCCAGGTCTTGCAGCGGCGCGTTTTCGGTGAAGTTGATGTCGCCGGAAAGCAGCGCGGCCACGCGCGTGGGCGCCGACGCGATGGGCGTGAATTCGATGCGGTCCAGATTGTGGCGGGGCTTGTCCCACCAGTCTTTGTTCACGACCAGCACGGTGCGGGTATCGGGCCGGTATGACTCCACCTTGAAGGGGCCGGTGCCGTTGGCGTTGTGCGTGGCATAGCCTTCGATCTTCTTGGCGGCGTCGGTCGGACGCGTGCTGTTGTTATCGACCAGCCATTGGCGGTTGAAGATGAAGATATTGGTCAGGTCGTTGAGCATCAGCGGGTACGGATGCGTCATTTCGATGTCGACGGTCAGGTCGTCTACACGGCGCACGGCCTTGAACGCCGGCAGATTGCCCTTTAGCGGCGAGGCCTCGTCCGACACGCGCGTCATCGACGCCACGACGTCGTCCGCCGAAAAGGGCGCGCCGTTGTGGAACTTGACCCCCGGGCGCAGCTTGAAGCGCAGCACCGTGGGCGACACGGATTCCCAGGATTCGGCCAGCGCGGGCGTGATGTTGAACTTGTCGTCGTAGCGGATCAACGCTTCGTACACATGGTTCAGGAAAGCCAGGTTGAAGGTGCTGCCGTAGGAATACGGGTCCAGCGAATCCAGGTCGCGCGCGGCGCCCCACTTAAGCGTGTTGGCGGCCGAAGCCCCCGTGATGGCCGAAAGCGCGATCACCGCGCCGGCGGTCCATTTAAGCAACGTTTTCATGGCTGCAACTCTCCCTTGTCTATCGGGTTGATACCCGGTTTGATGTCGCCGGGTCGGGCCCGGCGCGGTAGGCATGGCGATCGGACCCGGCGGGGTCAGTTCAATGCGCACAAGCGCTGCGCGCGGTCCAGCGAGGCCAGGGCCAGCATTTGGGCCAGCGCGGCGCGATAGGAATCGATGATTGGAACGAGGGGCCGGCGCGGCAGCACCGGCAGGTAACCGGCCAGGGCGGCCCCGGCCACGATGACCACGTCGGCGCCCTGCGCCACCGCGGCTTCCAGCGCCAGGCTGACTTGCGCGGCGGATTCGGGCGAGCGCGACACGTAATCCAGCGCGTTGCCGGGCAAGGCGATGATGGCGGCGCAGCGGGCTTCCAGGCCTAGTTGGCGGATCTGTTCGCGCAACATGCCGGGCCAGCGCTGCCCAACGGTGACGATGGCGTAGCGGTCGCCGCGCTGCATGGCGGCCATGATCGACGCTTCGGCCATGCCCACGACGGGCACGTTCAGGCATTCGCGCACGGCGCCGATGCCGGGTTCGCCGAAACAGGCCAACAGGCAGGCATCGAACGGCGCTTCGGCCCGGGCCACTTCCTGCTCCACGGTTTCCAGCACGGCATGCGCGGCCACGGCGGCCTCGACGCGGCTGGCGATATAGGCGGGTCCGAACACGGCGGTGACGGCGTGTATGTGGGCCGCGCCATCGAAAAACGTGCGCGCCTGGGCGGCCAGGCTGCGGGTCAAGTCGGCCGTGGTGTTGCCGTTGACCACCAGCAGGCGGTATGGCGTGAAGGCGGGCCGGTCGACGGTGACGGCGTGGGGCATGGCGGGCATTGCTGGCATTGCTGGCATCAAACAACCTCGGCGGTTTGTATACAAACAATCCGTACGGATTCGTTCAACGAATTCCGTTTCGTATAAATGTTTGTATACGATTTATGCCGACAATGTACGCGCTTGAAATCTGGCTTCAAGCTATCGCTAACCCTTAGCGGGCGTTGTAGTATGCTTGCCCACACCCGCAGTGCGCAGCGGCGGCCGGTGCCGCGGCCTATCCCATTACAATGAAAACGCGCACGTCCAGGAGCCAAAGAAGACGATGAAACCTCTCGCGCCGCCGGCCAACGAGCCCGCCAAGAAAGACGTAAACCGCAGCGAAATCGTATACATAAATTTACGCCGCGCCATTATCGAACAGGCCTTGCTGCCGGGCGACAAGCTGCCCGAAGACATCATTGGCGAGCGTTTCGGGGTCAGCCGCACGATTGTGCGCGGCGTGTTGACGCGGCTGTTCAGCGAAGGGCTGGTGGATTTGCGCCCCAATCGCGGCGCGGCGGTGGCGCGGCCCAGCCTGGAAGAAGCGCACGATATCTTCGAGGCCCGGCGCTGCCTGGAACGCGACGTGGCCCGCCGGCTGCTGCAACACATCACCGAAGCCGGCCTGACGCGCCTGGCGCGTCACGTCGAAGAAGAGGAAGCGGCCCGCAAGCGCAACAGCACGAATGAATCCATCCGGCTGTCGGGCGAATTCCACATCCTGATGGCCGAGCTATCCGGCAACGCGGTCTATGCCCGCTACGTGAACGAAATCGTGTCGCGCTGCTCGCTGATCCTGGCGCTTTACGGGCGGCCGCATTCCAGCGAATGCGCGGTCAGCGAACACATGGACATAGTGGAAGGCCTGCGCGCGCGCGACGAAAAGCACGTGCTGCATCTGCTGGAACATCATCTGGAATCAGTGACGGCGCGCGCGCTGCTCAGCACCGACGGGTCGGGCGTGCGCGACATCCGCAAGATTCTTGACCGCTACGGCACCTGAGCCGCGCGGCCGACCTCGCCGCGCGCAGGCGCGGCGTAGGCGCTGGCCCGCCCATTCGGGCGTGCCGGTCCGGCACGAATGAGAAAAGCGCCCGGTCGGGGCGCTTTTTCGTTCGGGCACTTAGATTTCGCGTTCTTCCGTCTTGAGGTTGTTGTCGCGAGCGAAATCCACCACGAACTTGTACGCCAGCGGTTCCAGGTCGCGCAAACGCAGGTCGACCACGATTCCGCGCACGCCGTCGATCACGACAGGCAGCACATAGGGCGAATAAGTGAGGTGGTTACCAGCACAGCCGGCGGGCCGGAACTGTGCCATTACGCCAGCGAGCCGCTCCGCCCAATCGCTGGGGCGGAATCGGCTACCGCTTTCGGTAACGCCATGAATTACGAATTGTCTGACGCGAGTTGCCATGAGTTCTTCACTACAGCGCGCCTTTCACGAAAGCCGGATCTTCGGCGTGATCAAACATGCGCCCTGCGCCGCGAATTGTATATGATTGATCCTTTGCCCTCTTCCAAAAGCCGATTCCGCCCCGCTTTCGCCCGGGGTCCATCGAATTGAAGGCGGCTTTTTGAAGGCGGCTTTTTGGTAATCCCCCAGGAGGATCCGCAATGACCTCGCCTCTGGCCAATATCTATGCCCGCCTGCCGGTTGCGTTCACGCACGGCCACGGCGCATGGTTGTGGGATGCCCAAGGGCGCAAATACCTGGACGCACTGGCCGGCATCGGCGTGTCGTGCCTGGGACACGCCCATCCGAAACTGGTGGCGGCCATCAGCGAACAGGCCGCGCGCGTCATCCACACGTCGAACATCTACGAAATTCCCCAGCAGGCCGCGCTTGCCGCCCGCCTGAGCGCTTTGTCGGGCATGCAGGAAGCGCTGTTTTGCAACAGCGGCTCGGAAGCGAACGAGGCGGCCATCAAGCTGGCCCGCTACTACGCCTACCAGCGCGGCAACAAGCACGCCCACATCATCACCATGGATTCGTCCTGGCATGGCCGCACGCTGGCCACGCTGGCGGCCACGGGCAGCGACAAGGCCCGCAAGGGCTTCGAACCGCTGCCCAGCGGCTTCATCCAGGTGCCCTATAACGACCTGGACGCCGTGCGCGCCGCGGGCGACGCCGAGCCGCGCACCACCGCCGTGTTGCTTGAAGTGCTGCAAGGCGAAGGCGGCATCCGCCCATCCGACATCTCGTACCTGCAAGCGGTGCGCGCGCTGTGCACCGAGCGCGGCTGGCTACTGATGATCGACGAAGTGCAGTCCGGCATCGGCCGCACCGGCAAGTGGTTCGCGCATCAATGGGCCGACATCAAGCCTGACGTGATGACGCTGGCCAAGGGGCTGGCGGGCGGCGTGCCGATTGGCGCGATGCTGGCCGCAGGGCCTGCCGCCGGGGTGTTCACGCCCGGCAGCCATGGCACCACGTTCGGCGGCGGGCCGCTGGTCTGCGCCGCCGGCCTGGCCGTGCTGGACACGCTGGAAGACGACAAGCTGCTGGACAACGCCCACACGGTGGGCACCTACCTGAAGGACGCCCTGGCGCAAGCCTTGGCAGACACGGCGGGCGTTACCGAGGTGCGCGGGCGGGGCTTGATGCTGGGCATAGAACTGGCGCGCCCCTGCGGCGTGCTGGTGCTGCACGCCCTTGAAGCCGGCCTGCTCATCAACGTCACGCGCGACCGCGTCATCCGCATGCTGCCGCCCCTGATCCTTACCCAACAAGAGGCGGACCAGATCGTCGCCACCCTGGTCCCGCTCATCCAACGCTTCCTGTCCGAAAAACCATAATCAACGTACCGACCGGGCCACCAGCCCGGCCGGGCTCAATGACCTGCGACAACACCATGACTCCTCCCACGACTCAAAACGGCCCGTTGCGGCATTTTCTCCAGTTCAAGGATTTCTCTTCCGCTGAAATCGCCTACGTGCTGGACCGCGCGCGCCTGATCAAGGAAAAGTTCAAGCGCTACGAACCCCATATGCCGCTGCACGACCGCACGCTGGCGATGGTGTTTGAAAAGGCCAGCACCCGCACCCGCGTCTCGTTCGAGGCCGGCATGTACCAGATGGGCGGCTCGGTCATCAACCTGACCTCCAACGATTCGCAGCTGGGCCGCTCCGAGCCCATCGAAGACACGGCGCGCGTCATCTCGCGCATGGTCGACATCGTCATGATCCGTACGTTCGAGCAGACCCGCATCGAGCGCTTTGCGTCGCATTCGCGCGTGCCGGTCATCAACGGCCTGACCAACGAATTCCACCCCTGCCAGATCCTGGCCGATATCTTCACCTACATCGAACATCGCGGCCCGATCGCGGGCAAGACGGTGGCCTGGGTGGGCGATGCCAACAACATGGCATACACCTGGCTGCACGCAGCCGAGATGCTGGGCTTTACGCTGCACGTGTCCACGCCCGCGGGCTACGAACTTGAAGCCTCGCGCATCGGCTCGCCGTCGGACAAGGTGCTGCGCCAGTTCAAGGACCCCATGCAGGCGTGCCAGGGCGCGCACCTGGTCACGACCGACGTGTGGACCAGCATGGGCTACGAAGCCGAAAACGAAGAGCGCCGCGCGGCGTTTGCCGACTGGTGCGTTGACGCCGAAATGATGGCGGCCGCCGACCCCGAAGCCGTGTTCATGCACTGCCTGCCCGCCCACCGTGGCGAGGAAGTTACCGGCGAAGTCATCGACGGGCCGCAAAGCGTGGTCTGGGACGAAGCCGAAAACCGCCTGCACGTACAAAAGGCATTGATGGAATTCCTGCTGCTGGGCCAGATCAACTAAGCCTGCCGGGAAGCGCAAAGGGCCTGGATATCCTCGGATATCCAGGCCCTTTCATTTGGGCTGCCCTGGCGGCAATGCTACGGCTGGGTTGCGTGGCCGGCCCGCGCCGCATTCAATACACGGCAATCAACGCAGCGTACGTTCCCACGCCGCGATGGCGTCCACCACCGCCTGGGGCTTTTCGGGCACCAACGCGTGGCCCGCGCCGGGAACCACGACGACGGACACGCGGTCACCGAACTCATCGCGGATTTCATTGCGCGTAGCCGGCGGCTTGAACAGATCCAGCTCCGCTTGCAGGTCCAGCAACGGCTTGGCCCCGCCCGACCACCAATCGGACTGGCGCGTGGCCTTGCCGGCCAGGCGCTGGCTCTCGCTGACGTCCGGGTACCAGCCGTTCAACCAGACGCGCGCGTCGTTGCCGGGCGCAAAGAACGCGTACTGGATCGACTTCAGGCGTTCGGCGTCGGGCAACGACAGTTCGGCGCTGCGATCCACGTGTTCGCTCAGACCCTTGGGATATTGCTTGGCCGCCGCCGCCACAATCACCACGCCACGCACCAGCTCGGGGTGGTCGACGCCCGTGGCGCGCGCCACCCAGTTGCCGAAGGCATGACCCACCATCACCACCGGTTGGCGCGCCACGGTGCGAATCACGGCGGCCTGGTCGTCCGCCAGATCATGCAGCGTGATGCCCGACATCGGCCCGGTACTGCCGCCGATGCCGCGCGGCTGCGGACGCAGCACGCGATAGCCCGCTTGCACGAAGCGTTCGGCCAGTTCGTCGAAATCCTGCGCGCCGCGTCCCCGTGACGGCAGCAGCACCAGCGCGGGCCCCTGCCCCTGGTCCAGCACTTCAATCGACGCGCCGTTGCCGACCAGCACATTGACGCGTTTGGGTGCATCCGCCAGCACAGGCGTCGACGCCACGACCGCGCAGCCGATCGTCAGCCCCGTCAGCAGCTGTTTCATTTTCATCATGCCTCCTTGCCGGCCCATCGCCGGCCCGCCGTCACAGGATTTTCTTGAACATCGTGCGGCGCGTGTTGCGAAACGAAGGCCGCACGCGGCTGCTCCAGTCGGTGGCGCGCACGGCCAGCCACGGCGGGCTGCCGAAGGTTTCGCGGGTGTGCAAGTCGTAGCACGCCAGGTATCGCGGTGATTCATCGCGACATTCAAAGCGCATCGCGCGCACCGTGCCGGGCACGGACGCCAGCCCCGGCAGATGTTCCTGGTCATACCAGGCGTTCAAGTCCTGCTCGGCCTCGGGCAGCACATCGGTTTCAACGATGTAGTGCCACGGCGCGTCCTGGCCTGCCGACGCCCCCGGCAGGTCCAGCGTTTGATGCAACACGCGGGCGCGAGCGCCAGGGAAGCTCTCGGCCAGACGCGCCTGGATTTCGGCCAGCGCGTGGCTTGCGCCGCGCAGGTACACATACGTGTCCGCCTCTTCAACCGCGGCAAACGCGCTGACCTCAACCTTGTCCAGCCCGGCCGTCAGACGCTCTGCCATGTCGGCCGCGCGGGCCTTGTCAAAGCGTTCGCCCAGCGACACCAGCAATACGGATTCCTGCACTGTCATCTCCTTCAATGTCCGACGCGTAGCGCCACCAGGAAGCGCGACACCATGTTGTACGCGCCCACGGTGGCGGCCAGCTCGACCAGTTGCGCGTCATCGTAGCGTGCGCGCACGGGCGCGAACACCGCGTCGGGGACCTCGATGTCGCGCGTCATGGCGTCGGTCAACGCCAGCACCTCGGCTTCGCCGGGGGCCAGCCCCTGCACGTCGTGCGGCGCCGGGTTGGAGCGCAAGGCGTCAATCACCTCCTGCGGCATGCCGCCCGCCAAGGCGTGCGGCACGTGCGCGTCAAATTCGTAGGGCGCGTTGTTCAAGGTCGCCACGCGCAAGATGATCAGTTCACGCAGACGCGGCGACAGCGACGTCTTCTGGCGGATGGCGGTCAGCATGGCTTCCCAGCCATCCACGACGGCGGGGCTGTTCAGCAGCACCTGGTATAGCGGCGAGATCCGGCCGCGCGCGGCGCTGATACGCGCCTCGATCGCAGCCAGTTCCTGGCGGGTGCCCGGGACCACGGGGGTGACTCGGCTGGCGCTCATGCTTACTCCGGACGGATGTTCTTGCGCTGGATCAGCGCGGTCCACTTGTCGCGGTCGGACGCGATCAGCGCGGCCAGTTCCTGCGGCGAGCTGGGCGCTGCCTGGGCGCCAAACTTTTCCAGCTTGGCGCGTACGGCTTCATTGCCCAAGGCGGCGCGCACCGCCTGATTCAGCTTGTCGATGGTGGCGGCGGGCGTGGAGGCAGGCGCGACGATGCCGTACCAGTTATTCGATTCCACGCCGGCAATGCCCTGTTCGGCCAAGGTCTTCACATCGGGCAGCAGCGGGTGGCGCGTGGGCGCGGCGATACCCAAGGCCTTGAGCTTGCCGCCCTGGATATGGCCGATCAGGCCGGGCACGTCGCCGAAGAAGCCCGACACCTGGTTGCCCATCACATCGTTGATGACCGGCGCGGCCCCCTTGTACGGCACATGCAGCACGTTGGCCTTGCTGGCGTCGGCGAACATTTCCATCGTCAGGTGCGGAATGCTGCCAATGCCCGACGAGCCGATCGCCACGGATTGCGACGCCGCCTGCGACTTCTTCACGAAGTCCGCCGCGTCGCTAGCCGGGTTGGACGGGTTCACCACGAACACCGTGGCGTTGTTGACCACCTTGGACACCGGCGCAAAGTCGCGCACGGGGTCGTACGGCAGGTCTTTGTACAGCGCCGGGCTGATCGCCACCGCCCCCACGCTGGTCAGGAACAGCACCGAGCCATCGCCCGGCGCCTTGGCCACATAGGCGGCCGCGATGTTGCCATTGGCGCCCGCCTTGTTTTCGACAATGACGTTTTGCTTGAGCTCTTTGCCCAGCTGTTCGGCCAGCACGCGTCCGACCAGGTCCACCGGCCCGCCGGGCGGGAACGCAATGATCAGGCGCACCGGGCCGTCGGCATGGGCCGCGCCGAAAGCGGACAGACTCAGCACGGTGGCCGAAAGCAATTTCTTGAACATGGTGTCTCCTCGTTGAATCGAATTTTTTTAAGCGACGCGCAAGGTCGGGTGTCTACGCGAATCCGTACAGCTTTGCGGGGTTGTCCACCAGCACCCGCTGGCGTACGGCGGCATCGGGGCAGGCTTGAAAGAAGGTATCCACCAGCTCGCCGTCATCGGGCATATCGCCCGCCACGTTGGGATGTGGCCAGTCGGTGCCCCACAGGCAACGATCGGGCATGGCCTGCACCAACGCGCTCACAAAGGGTATGCCTTCGGCAAACGGGCGCTTGCCCGACGCGATGCGGTCGATGCCCGACACCTTGACCCAGGCCTGCGGCACATCGGCCAACGACAGCAATGCGCGCATCGCGGGCGAATCCAGGCCGTCGGCCGCCTTCAATCGGCCCATGTGATCCACCACGAAAGGCACGGGCAATGCCAACAGGCGCGGCAGCAGTTCGGGCAGCATCGCGCCGTCCACATGCAGGCACAGATGCCAGCCCAGCGGCGCAATCAGCGCCACCACGTGGTCGAACACGGCCGGGTCCGGCGCGCCGCCCAGGTGCGGCACGAAGTTGAAGCGCGCGGCGCGCACGCCGCCGTCGTGCAGTTGCCGGACACGCGCCGCCGTGGCATCCGCGCCCAGCAGCGCCACGCCGCGATAGCGGCCACCGCTTTGCGCCAGCGCATCCAGCAGCGCGCTATGGTCCGAGCCGTGGCAGTTGGCCTGCACCACCACTGCGCGCTCGATGCCCAGGTGCGCATGCAGCGCGGCCATGGCGGCATAGGGCGCATCGGGCGGCGTGTAGGAACGGCCCTCGGCATAGGGAAACACGTTGCCGGGCCCGAAGACATGGCAATGCGCGTCGCAGGCGCGGGGCGGCATGGCGCGGCGCGGACGGGACGGGGACGCAAGCGGTGGGCGGCAATCAGGCACAGTCGGTTCCTGCTGGGAAAACGACATCCTCGCGGATTGCGAGCCGACTAACAATGCTATATCTTTGATTTCAGATATAGAACATATACATAACAGCGCAGATGCATCGTGGATTTAAAGCAGATCGAATATTTCGTCAGCGTCGCCGAGCGGCGCAGCTTTTCGCGCGCGGCCGAGCTGCTGGACGTGGCCCAGCCCACCCTCAGCCGGCAGGTACGGCTGCTGGAGCTGGAGCTGGGCCAGCATCTGCTCTACCGCAACGGCCGCGGCGCCGAACCCACCGAGGCCGGACTGCGCTTTCTGGAACATGCGCGCGCGCTGCTGACGCTGGCCGAACGCGCCAAGGAAGACCTGCAAACGCTGCGCGCCACGCCAACCGGCAAGGTGGTGGTGGGCCTGCCCCCGCGCATTGCGCGCGTGTTGACGCCACCCTTGGTGCAGGCGTTTCGGCGTGGCTTTCCAGAGGCGTCCATTGCAGTGGCCGAAGGCCTTAGCGCCCAGGTGCGGGAATGGCTCTTGGCCGGCCGGGTCGATCTGGCCCTGCTTTACGATCCCGCGCCCTCGCCCCAGCTTGCGTATGAATCGCTGTTCCGCGAAGACCTGGTGCTGGCCGCTGCCGCCGGCCATCAACCGCCCCTGCCCGCCCGCGTTGCCGTGGCGCAGCTGGGCGACTACCCGCTGGTGCTGCCCAGCCTGCCCAACGCGATCCGGACCCTGGTGGAAAGCGTGTGCCGCGCGCAAGGCGTGCGCCTGAAGGTGGCGGCCGAGGTCGACGCCGTGCAGACCATCGTGGAACTGGCGGCGCAAGGCGACGCGTACGCCATCCTGCCGCGCTCGGCCGCGCGCGGACCTGCCGCCGAGCACGCCCTGTCCCTATCGGATATCGGCTCGCCCCGCATCACCAACAACCTGGTGCTGGCCAGCGCCCGCCACCGCCCCGCCACGCGCCTGGCCACCGCCACCGCGCAACTGATCCGACAACTGAAGCTTTCCGAACTGTTTGCCCCGGCCACGTGATGCGCCCGGCGGCCAAAAAGGCGCCGCGTCTGGCCGCACAAGGCAAAAGAGTTAAAATGCCGGCTACCTTTCTTGTTTGGCGGCTCGTTGCTGTCAAAGTCCTGTTGGCGTCTCACCTCAAACAATGACCACTATCCTCCCGAACCTTCCTACCGGCCAGAAGGTCGGCATCGCCTTTTCCGGCGGTCTCGACACCAGCGCAGCCCTGCTGTGGATGCGCAATAACGGCGCCATCCCCTACGCCTACACGGCAAACCTGGGCCAGCCGGACGAGTCCGACTACGATGAGATCCCGCGCAAGGCCTTGGCCTACGGCGCCGAAAATGCCCGCCTGATCGACTGCCGCGCGCAGTTGGTGGCTGAAGGCATCGCGGCCCTGCAATCGGGCGCGTTCCATATTTCGACCGCCGGCATCACGTACTTCAACACGACGCCCATCGGCCGCGCCGTCACCGGCACCATGCTGGTGGCCGCCATGAAGGAAGACGACGTCAACATCTGGGGCGACGGCAGCACGTTCAAGGGCAACGACATCGAGCGTTTCTACCGCTACGGCCTGTTGACCAACCCCGACCTGAAGATCTACAAGCCCTGGCTGGACCAGCGCTTCATCGACGAGCTGGGCGGCCGTTCGGAAATGTCCGAATACATGCGCCAAGCCGGCTTCGACTACAAGATGTCGGCCGAAAAAGCCTACTCGACGGACTCCAACCTGCTGGGCGCCACTCACGAAGCCAAGGACCTGGAACAGCTGAACTCCGGCATCCGCATCGTCAAGCCGATCATGGGCGTGGCGTTCTGGCGCGACGACGTGGCCGTCAAGGCCGAAGAAGTCACCGTGCGCTTCGAGGAAGGCCAGCCGGTCGCCCTGAACGGTGTGGAATACAGCGACCCGGTTGAACTGCTGCTGGAAGCGAACCGCATCGGCGGCCGCCACGGCCTGGGCATGAGCGACCAGATCGAAAACCGCATCATCGAAGCCAAGAGCCGCGGCATCTACGAAGCCCCGGGCCTGGCGCTGCTGTTCATCGCCTACGAACGCCTGGTCACCGGCATTCACAACGAAGACACCATCGAGCAGTACCGCGAAAACGGCCGCAAGCTGGGCCGCCTGCTGTATCAGGGCCGCTGGTTCGACCCGCAAGCCATCATGCTGCGCGAAACCGCCCAGCGCTGGGTGGCCCGCGCCATCACCGGCGAAGTCACCATCGAACTGCGTCGCGGCAATGACTATTCGCTGCTGAACACGGAATCGGCCAACCTGACGTACGCGCCCGAGCGCCTGTCGATGGAAAAGGTCGAAAACGCGCCGTTCACCCCGGCGGACCGTATCGGCCAGCTGACCATGCGCAATCTGGACATCGTCGACACGCGCGAAAAGCTGTTCACCTACGTCAAGACGGGCCTGCTGGCTTCCAGCGGCACGTCGCTGCCGCAGCTGAAAGACGCCGCGAAGAAGAAGTAAGCATTCTTGTCTTGCAGGCAAGGCAACAAAAAACCCCTCGGTCATCACACCGAGGGGTTTTTTTATGCCGCCGCGCCGGGGCCTAGAGCTCGACCTGCATCCCCATTTCCACCACGCGGTTGGCCGGGATCTTGAAGAACTTGGTGCTGCGCGTGGAGTTCCGGGCCATGAACGAAAACACCGCTCGGCGCCAACGCCATAGCGCCGGCTTGCGCGCCGCCACCACGGTCTGGCGCGACAGGAAGTACGACGTGCGCATCGGCTCCAGGTCCAGCTCCGGATACGCTTCGGCCACCAGGCGCAAGGCCTCGGGCACGTCCGGATCTTCCTTGAAGCCGTAGTTCACGGTGGCGGTCCAACTGGAGGCCGACAGCTTCTTCACCACGAAGCGTTCTTCAGGCGAAATGTAGGGCACGTCCGCCACCAGGATGGTCAGGAACAGCACGTGGTCGTGCAGCACCTTGTTGTGCTTCAGGTTATGCAGCAACGCGGGGGGCACGTTGCCGGAATTCATCGTCATGAAGATGGCGGTGCCCGGCACGCGCGATGGCGGATATTGTTCCAGCTGCTCCATGAATTCCTTGAGCGGCTGGCGGTCGCGCTGCTGCATGTCGGACAACAGGCGACGGCCACGGCGCCACGTCATCATCAGCGTGAACACAACGATGGCGACCAGCAGCGGCAGCCAGCCACCCTCGTGGATCTTGAACACGTTGGCCGAAAACAGCAGCACGTCGAACAGCAACAGAAAGCCCAGCACACCGAACCACAGCATGCGCTTCAGGCCCGTGGACCCGCGCGGCAAGACAGCAAACGCCAGCACCGAGGTGGTCAACATCGTGCCCGTCACCGCGAACCCATAGGCGGCGGCCAGGTTGTCGGAGTTGCGGAACAGCAGCACCAGCACCAGCACGGCGCACAGCAGCAGCGCGTTGACCTGCGGCAGATAGATCTGGCCCTTTTCCACCGCCGAGGTATGCAGGATCTGCATGCGCGGCCAGAAGCCCAGCTGCACCGCCTGGCGCGTGACCGAGTACGCGCCCGAGATCACGGCTTGCGATGCGACGATGGTGGCAATGGTGGCCAACGCCACCAGCGGCACCAGGCCCCAGTCGGGTGCCATCAGGAAGAACGGATTGCGGATGGCCTCGGGGTCGCGCAGCAGCAGCGCGCCCTGGCCGAAGTAGCACAGCGTCAACGCCGGCAACACCATGCTGAACCACGCGCTGCGAATCGCGGGGCGGCCAAAGTGGCCCATGTCGGCGTACAGCGCCTCGGCGCCCGTCAATGCCAACACCACGGCGCCCAGCAGCACGAAACTGATCAAGGGAAATTCAACGACGAACCGCAGGCCCCACATCGGGTTCAACGCCGCCAGGACTTCGGGCGTCTGCCAGATCTGCCAGCCGCCCAGCGCCGCCAGCGTGCCGAACCACACCAGCATCACGGGGCCAAATAGCTTGCCCATCAGGCCGGTGCCATGCGACTGGATGGCAAACAGCCCCACCAGCACGACCAGCGCAATGGGCACGACCCACGCGTCCAGGGTGTGGGACACGATGCCGATGCCTTCCAGCGCGGACAGCACCGAGATGGCGGGCGTAATCATGCTGTCGCCGTAGAACAGCGCCGCCCCGAAGATGCCCAGCACGATCAGCACCCACCGCATCTTGCCGTCGCGGTTGCGCACCGCCAGTTCCAACAGCGCCAGCGTGCCGCCTTCGCCGCGGTTATCGGCGCGCAGGACCAGCGTGACGTACTTCAAGGACACCACCACCATCAGCATCCAGAAAAGGATGGACAGCACCCCCAGCAAGTGCGCGGGCTCCAGGTCGGTGTGCACGCTAAGGCCCGTCAGGCAGGCGCGCAGCGTATACAGCGGGCTGGTGCCGATGTCGCCGTACACCACGCCCAACGCGCCCAGGATCAACGCGGCGCGCGACGACGGTGCATGCACGCCCCCCGCGTGGGGGCCGGTGGGAAGGGGGGCACCCGCCGTGGCTTGGCTCATGATGTGGGTTCTTGACGAGTTAGTTGCGCCCCTTTGCGGGGGCCGGGGAACACGACGGACAGCCGGGTTCCGGAGAAGTCGGGGCGACTGGTCAACTTCCACCAGGCGCCATGCGCGTGCGCGATCTCGCGCACGATGGCCAGGCCCAATCCCGAGCCGCCCGCCGTGGCGGTGGGCGATCGGTAAAAGGCTTCAAAGACGCGGTCGCGTTCTTCGGAGGGAATGCCGGGCCCGTCGTCCTCGACCGTCAGGGACGGCGGGTTGGCGCCCACAATCAACGTGATGCGGCCGGTCTCGTTGCCGTAGCGCAGCGCGTTGTCGATCAGGTTGCCCAGCAGTTCGGCCAGCAGCAAGGGGTCTGCATCGATCCAGATGGGCGCATCGGGCGCCACCAGGTCCAGCTCGTAGCGCGCCTCGCGCACCCGGGGAAACCATTCGGCGCCGTGCACGCGCACCCATTCACACAGGTCGATGCGCACAAAGCTGTCTTGCGGGCGGGCATTGGGGTCGGCGCGCGCCAGCACCAGCAACTGCTGACCCAGGCGGATCATCCGGTCGCTGACGGCCTTGATGCGTTCCGCCCGCGCCCGCACGTCGTCCGGCAGTGGGCGGGCCAACATCAATTCGGATTCCAGCCGCAGGCCGGACAAGGGGGTGCGCAGCTGGTGCGCCGCGTGGCCGATGAATCGGCGCTGGGCCGCCAGCGAGGCGTCCAGGCGCAGCAGCAGGTCGTTGGTGTGCGTGACCAGCGGTTCGATTTCGACCGGCACGCCCGCCACTTCCAGCGGCTGCATGTCGTCGATGGAACGCTGCCGGATCTCTTCGGACAGATGGTTCACGGACCGCAATCCGGATCGCACGCCCTGCACGACCACCCAGGTGAACAGCGCAATCAGCGCCACCTGCCCCACCACCATGAGCCAGAAGAAGTCTTCCAGCATCCACAGCGACATATCGATCTTGTGCGTGATCACCCAGGTTGCCGCCAGGTCCAGCAGGACAAGCAGCAGAATGGGCGGCATCAAGCGGATGACCAGATGCCGGGCAAGCGAGCGGGAGGGGAGCAAGGGGCGGGACGCCGTAGGAGCGGAAGGAGTGCGATCGTGCATCATGACGCGATACCCTCGCTTGGGTGCATGCAGAAGCGCAGCCGGCGCATACCGGCGGCGCCCGGGCCGTCAGGCCGTTTCCACATCCAGCATGTAGCCGAAGCCGCGCACCGTCTGGATGCTGGCGCCCGTACCTTCCAGGCGCTTGCGCAGGCGGTACACATAGACTTCGACGGCGTTTTCGCTGAAATCGGCATCCCAGGCGGACAGCGAATTCACGATTTGCCGCTTGGTGACGACGCGGCCCACGCGGGCCATCAACATTTCCAGCACGGAAAGTTCGCGCACCGACAGCGACAGGCGCTGGCCATTGGCGCGGACTTCGCGGCCGACCGTGTCGAACACCAGGGGGCCGACTTCGATCAACGGCTGTGCCTGCCCCGCGCGCCGCCGGCCGAAGGCACGCACGCGCGCCGCCAGCTCGGGCAGTTCAAAGGGTTTGGTGACGTAATCGTCGGCGCCGGCATCCAGGCCCGCAACGCGGTCTTCGATGCCGTCGCGCGCGGTAAGGATCAGGACCGGAACCTGATTGCCGTCTTGGCGCAATTGCCGCAGCACATCAAGCCCGCTCATGCCGGGAAGGTTCAGGTCGAGCAGCATCAGGTCATACGGCTGGCCAGCCAGGGCGCCCAGGACTCGGTCGCCTTCCGTCAGCCAGTCGACCGCATAACCCTGGTCGGCCAGGAATTCCTGGAGCGCATGGCCCAGGGTGGTGTCGTCTTCGATTACCAGAACTCGCATGCCGCGATTCTAGCGCGATCCGAAAAAAAAGGGGCGCGAAATGCGCCCCCTTCCGTGGGATTCGTTCACCGGCCGGACGGCGCCCCGGCGGGAGCCGGGGTTGCGGCGCCGGCGGCGGGTGCCTGGCCGCTCGCTGCGGCGCCCCCCGAAGGCGGCGTCGTGACAAAGCCGATGCGCGACATGCCCGAACGGCGCGCCGAGGCCATGACCTTGGCCAGGGTTTCGTAGCGCGTGTTCTGATCGGCGCGAATGCGGATCTCGGGTTGCGGCTTGGTGCCGGCGATCGACTTGAAGCGGTTGGGCAGGTCATCGATATTGACCGGCTTTTCGTCCCAGAACAATGCGCCGCTGGCGTCAATCGCCAGGTCGACCGTCTTGGGTTCTTCTTCGATCTGCTCGGCTGCCACCTGGGGCATGTTGATCTTGATCGAGTGCGCCAGCAGCGGCGCCGTGATGATGAAGATCACCAACAGCACCAGCATGACGTCGATCAGGGGCACCATGTTGATCTCGGAAACCGTATGGCTGCCGGATCCTTTTCCCTCGAAGCTGCCAAAGGCCATTATTCGCTCCCGCGTTGAACCGCGGCGCCGTTACCGTTCTGGCGGCGCAAGGCGCGAACCTTGCCGTCGGACAGCGCAACCTGCTGGCCGGTGGTCAGGAACGCGAACAGGTCGTGCGCGAAGGCGTCCAGGCGCGACAGGAACACGCGGTTGTTGCGCACAAACGTGTTGTACGCCAGCACGGCGGGGATGGCCACGGCCAGACCCAGGCCCGTCATGATCAGCGCTTCGCCCACGGGGCCGGCGATGCGGTTGATGGTCACGCCGTCGGACAAGCCGATGCCGACCAGCGCGTGGTACACGCCCCACACCGTACCGAACAGGCCGACGAACGGCGCCGTGGAACCCACCGAGGCCAACACCGTCAGGCCGTTTTCAAGCTTGGCGGTTTCTTCGTCGATCACCTTGCGCATCGTGCGCGTGACGAAGTCGGAATTGCTGCCGGACTCTTCCAGCTTGGTCGCGCCGAACTTGTTGTGGTGCGCCTGCGCGTGCATCGCGTGGCTGGCCAGGTGCGAGAACGGATCGCGCGCGCCGTGCGTGCTGATCTCGTGCTCGACCTGCTCCAGCGAGCTGGCGTTCCAGAACTTGTTCAGGAAATCGGCCGAACGCCTGCGCATGCTGACGTTGCTGGCGGCCTTGACCAGGATCAGGTACCAGGTCACCAGCGACATCAGGATCAGGATGATGAACAGGCTCTTGCCCACGAAGTCGCTCTGCGCGACAAAGTGCAGAAAGCCCATGTCGGGGGTCGCGATGGGCGCGGTCGGCGGCAGCGCGGCGGCGGCGCTTTGCAGCGCGTCAGCCGATTGCTGGACGACACCGGCACCGGTCGTGGCGGCTTGTTGGGCTGCGGGCGCAGCGGCGGCGGCAGCCGGAGCAGCCGGGCTGGTAGTCGCCTGCGCCACCAGGGTGGCGCCATGCAGTGCGTTGGACATCTCAGTTCCTCATTACGAAATCGAACGGAATTTTGGCTTTGGCGGGATAGGCCACGCCGTTACGGGTATAGGGCTTGAACTTGGCCTTGCGAGCCGCGGTCAACGCGGATTCGTCCAGCCTCGGAAAGCCCGAGGACGTGTCGATCGTTGCGCGGTCCACCAGACCCTGCGTGTTGATCTCCACCAGCACCAGCACCCGCCCTTCTTCCCGCATGCGGCGCGAGGCCATCGGGTAGCTGGGCATGGGGCGCGCGCCCTGGAATTCAATGCTGGACACCAAAACGGGCTGATCGGGCGGCGGGCCTTGTTGCGGGCTTTGCGTCGCCTGCGCGCCATCCACGGCGCCGGCGGGCGGCGTCTGCACGGGCGGCGTCTCGGGTTTGACTTCCTGCTTGGGCTGCGGTTTGGGTTGGGGCTTGGGTTTGGGCTTCGGCTTGGGCTTGGGGGCCGGCATCGGCGGCTTTTCAACCACGGGTTCCGGTTCCGGTTCAGGCTCGGGCTTCATTTCCGGTTCGGGCTCGGGGTCGGGCTCGACCACGGGTTCGGGCTCGGGCGGCGGCGGTTCCACGACGGGTTGCGGCGGCTCGGGCGTAGGCTCGGCCTTGGCCACCTGCGGAACGGGCGCGTCGATGAGGCTGACCATGACAGCCTCGGGCTCCTCAAGCTCAGGACGATTCGCGGGTGCCATGAAAATGGCCCCGATTACCGCCGCGTGTAGGGCGACAACCGCCAGACCGGCGCCAGCGCGTATACCAAATGAAGACGGCGAAGAAGAAGTCCAACCGCGTTGAAAACTAGGCATGAATCAGCCAGGGTGCATTGACTTATCCGGCCAGCTTGACGAAAACGCGCGCCAAAAAAAAGCGGCGTGAGCCAGCCGGTACAAGCCGATCATAATATCTTAAATGCGAATGATTCGCACGTCCTATTTCGTCTGGAATAGCGTAACACTGCCCTACCGGGCTCAACCAGAAAGCACAAGACGGCATCAAGAAAGCTTGCGCCAGCGCAAGGCCGCAGCGCGTGGAGCGCGCAAGGAACGGGGGGGGCGAGAAGGGGCGTGCAACGCGCGCGGGAAACGCCAAAACAAAAAACCCGCCACGGTAAGGTGTGCGGGTTTTGCGGGTGATCTGCAAGAAGTACGTTCAAATTCGCGAACGCAACGCATGGGCTTTTGGTGGGTGCTACAGGGGTCGAACCTGTGACCTACGCCTTGTAAGGGCGCCGCTCTACCAACTGAGCTAAGCACCCGATCCTGACACTTTCAGCGCCGCTTCAATGCGATGATTCGCTTGAAGCAGTGACTAACTCGCAGCCAACTCGGGGTACTCAAAAGCAATACGCGGGCCGGAGTATACCGGACCGCGTCATTGTCGGCAAATCGCTTCGGGCCGATGCCCCGCGATCGCCATGCCGTCCATTAGTTGACGGCGTCCTTCAGGGCCTTGCCCGGACGGAACTTCGGCACCTTGGCCTTCTTGATCTTGATCGTTTCGCCCGTACGCGGGTTGCGGCCAGTGCGAGCTGCGCGAGCCGACACGGCAAACGTGCCAAAGCCAACCAGCGTTACCGTACCGCCCTTCTTCAGCGTGGTCTTGACGGCACCGATCAGGGCGTCGAGCGAACGGCCGGCGGCAGCCTTGGAGATATCGGCCTTGCTGGCGATGTGATCGATGAGTTCGGTTTTGTTCATTCAGGAGTACCCCTCACAAGGTATTGAGTCTGGCGAGGCCGTGCGGTTCATGGCTGTCATGCAGGGACGCCACCAACAAAACGCAAGGCCCGGCAAACGACGAACAGACAGTGGATGGACTTTTTTCTTGCGCTGCAAAGCACAACTTTTAAACTGCTGCGCCGCTTAGGATTCGATGGCATAAATGCCTTCAAACCGTCAGCGACGCAGACGTGTATTAGGCCTTGGCGTAGAGCGGCTGTCAAGCAAAAACCTCACCACAACCCGCGCCAATACTAGCTTTTAGCCATTTTCGCAATAAACAAAAACGCGCATTTCGGGGTTTGCGCGACACCGAAAAAAATCACTTCAAGCCTGAATCAAACATCGGCCCAGCGGCGCAGCAAATTGTGATAAATGCCGGTCAGTTGCACGATCGACGCATGTCCCGCCACGTCCTGATTCAAACGCTGGATGGCCACGTCCATGTCAAGCAACAATGCGCGCTGGCTGTCTTCGCGCACCAGACTCTGCATCCAGAAAAACGAACTGATCCGCGCGCCACGTGTCACCGGATTCACCTTGTGCAGGCTGGTGCCGGGATACAGCACCATGTGCCCCGCGGGCAGCTTCACGGCGCGCGGCCCGTAGGTGTCATCGATGACAAGCTCGCCGCCATCGTAGGAATCAGGGTCCGAGAAGAACAGCGTGGCCGACAAGTCAGTGCGCACGCGCTCGGCCGTGCCGGTGATGCCGCGCACCGCGTTGTCGACGTGATAGCCAAAGGCTTCGCCGCCTTCATAGCGATTGAACAGCGGCGGGAATATCTTGCGCGGCAAGGCGGCCGACATGAACAGGTTGTTGGCGGCCAGCCGTTGCAGGATCAGGTTGCCCAGCTCTTGTGCCAACGGATGCTGCTCGGGCAACTGGCGGTTGCGCTTGACCTCGGCGGACTGGTAGCCCGCAGTGACCTTGCCATCCACCCACTCCGAGGCGTCCAGCCGCTGGCGGATATCCGCCGCCTCTTGCGGCGTGAATACATCTGCGATCTGTATAAGCATGTGCCTGATCCTTTGGCGGATTATCCCTTCAGGCAACCATTAAGCGCCTGATCGAAATCAAACAGCAGGTCGGCTTCGTCTTCGATGCCGACGGACACGCGGATCAGGCTGTCCGCGATGCCCATTTGTTTGCGGCGCTCGGCGCCCATCTCGTAATAGATGGTGTGCGCGGCGGGCAATGCCAGGCTGCGCGTGTCACCCAGGTGCGTAGCCATCAGCACGATGCGCAGGCGGTTCAGGAAATCGAAGCAGTCCACGCCTTCGGCAAGCTCCACACCCAACAGGCCGCCGAAGCGCGAGCCAAAAAGCGCCGCGGCGCGTGCATGCTGCGCGTGGCCGGCCAGGCCGGGGTAATGAACCTTGGCCACGCCGGGATGCTCATCCAGAAAGCGCGCCAGCGCCAGCGCGTTGGCGCAGTGCTTGGCCATGCGCAGCGCCAGCGTTTCAGCGCCCACGGCGATGCGGTGCGCGGGCTCGGCGGCCAACGTGCCGCCCATGTCGCGCAAGCCCTTCTTCTTGATCTGGGTCAGACCCCAACTGGTGGACGCCCCCTTGCGGTAGGCGTCGTAGATGTTGGAATAGTTGGCCCAGTCGTACAGGCCCGTATCCGTGACGGCGCCGCCCAGCGCGTTGCCGTGGCCGCCGATGTACTTCGACAGCGAATTCATCACCAGCGATGCATGCACGGTGGACGGGCGGAACATCCACGGCGACGTCAACGTGTTATCGACGACGTAGACCAGGCTTTTCTCGCGGCAGATTTCACCGATGACCGCCAGGTCGGCCACTTGCGTGCCCGGGTTGGCAATCGTTTCAGTGAAGACCATGCGCGTGTTGGGCTGGATCGCGGCGCGCACTTGCTCGGCGTCTGTTGCATCGACGAAGGTGATTTCGACACCCAGCTCCAGCAGCGTGCCAAGCAGGCTGTTGGTGTTGCCGAACACAAACTGGCTGGACACCAGATGATCGCCCCGACGCAGCAAGGTCGTGAAAATGGCGGACAACGCCGCCATGCCGGTGGCGAAGCTGACGGTGCCCTTGCCGCCTTCCATGTGGTTGATCTTGGCTTCCAGCGCCGTGGTCGTGGGCGTGCCCTGGCGCGCATAGGTAAAGCCCGCCTTGCCCTGGAATACCGCCGCCAGCTCGCGCGCGTCGTCGTAGGCGAATTCCGACGAGGGATGCATCGGCTTGTGCACCGCTCCGTGCTCGACGGATTGTTGGCGGTCGGAATGGAGGATCGTGGTGGTAAAGCCGTTCTGGTGCATGATGGGCAGACGCGTAAAGGG
The DNA here is from genome assembly GCF_059760425.1 of Achromobacter sp. RT286_PF. NCBI lineage: Bacteria > Pseudomonadati > Pseudomonadota > Betaproteobacteria > Burkholderiales > Alcaligenaceae > Achromobacter > Achromobacter sp. RT286_PF. The sequence goes on along the minus strand of NZ_JCBAMR010000025.1, from coordinate 13,605 downwards.
AAGAGCTACAAGGTAGTCGGGTCGGACAAGGTCAGGCTTGACGCTGGCGCACGGTTTCGTACAGGCACACGGCGCTGGCCACGCTGACGTTCAGGCTTTCAACCGAACCCAACATGGGGATGTTGACGAGCTGGTCGCAGGTTTCGCGGGTCAGGCGTCGCATGCCCTCGCCTTCGGCGCCCATGACCCACGCCATCGGCTGGCGGGCGTCAATCTTGTGCATGCTGTCGGTGGCCTGGTCATCGGTACCCACCAGCCACACGCCACGGTCTTTCAGGCTGCGCATGGTGCGCGCCAGGTTCGTGACCATCAGATAAGGCACGGTATCGGCCGCGCCGCACGCCACGCGCTGCACGGTGGCGTTCAAGCCGACGGCGCGGTCGCGCGGGGCAATCACGGCATGCACGCCCGCCGCATCGGCGGTGCGCAGGCAGGCGCCCAGATTGTGGGGGTCGGTCACGCCGTCCAGGATCAGCAGCAGCGGCGGGCCCTCGATAACGTCGAGCACTTCGTCCACATCCACCGCCAGTTGGCGCTCGTCGGCCAAGGCGACCACGCCCTGGTGCCGCGTTCCGCGCGACAGACCGTCCAGGCGTTCCATCGGCACGGGATGCACGCGGCGGCCCGCCTTTTCGGCCTGCTCGATGAACGTCTGCATGCGCTTGTCGCGGCGCGAGGCCTCGACATAGATTTCCTTGATTGAGTCGGGCGCGTGGCGCAGCCGCGCGACAACCGCGTGAAACCCGGCTAGAACTTGGGTCGACGCCATAGATGCAATACCTTTAGATAAACGAATACCCGCCCCAGAGGGGGCGGGCCACCGGACCAAGCCGGCCATCTGCGCAATGTTACCCCTTATGGCCGCGCCGCCCTACAGCGGGCGGGCCATAAAGGCGTCACAAAGCGCGTGTCAATGACGCTTGTGCGTCGCCTTTTTGGCGGGCGATGCGCGCTTGGACGCACGGGGCGGCTTGCCGGCCTTCTTGGCGTCGGCGCGGCGTTCCTTGGCGGTCTGGCCCTTCAGCGCGGCCGGCTTCGGGGCTGCCGCCTTCTTCACGCGGCGCACGGGCTCGTCGGGCCCACGGGCCGCCGCCTTGCGCAAGGCGTCGAAGCTGGTGCCCTGCACCAGGCGGAACTCAATGCGGCGCGCTTCGAGGTCGACGCGCGCCACCTGCACCTGGACCTTGTCGGTCAGGCGGTAGCGCATGCCGGTGCGCTCACCGCGCAACTCATGCAGCCCATCATTGAACTGGAAGTATTCGCCGCCAAGTTCAGACACGTGCACCAGCCCTTCGACGTGCAAGGTATCCAGCGTGACGAAGATACCGAAGCTGGCCACGCCGGTGACGGTGCCGCTGAAGTCTTCGCCCACGCGTTCCTTGACGAACCAGCACTTGAGCCAGGCCTCGACGTCGCGCGATGCTTCGTCGGCGCGGCGCTCGGTGGCCGACAACACCAGACCCATCTTTTCCCAGATGGCGTGCTCGTGTTCTTTCTGCGTGCGACCGATGACGACCGCGTGGTCATCCAGGCTGGGCACATAGCGCTGGCCGGCCAGCAAGGCCTTGATGACGCGATGGGTCAACAGATCGGGGTAGCGGCGAATGGGCGACGTGAAGTGGCTGTAGCCGGGGTAGGCCAAACCGAAGTGGCCCATGTTGTCAGGGCTGTAGACGGCCTGCTGCATGGAGCGCAGGCACATCGACTGCAACAGCTGGTAGTCGGGACGGCCGCGCACGGTGTCAAGGAAGTCACCGTAGTCCTTGGCCGTGGGCGTGTCGCCCCCGCCCAGCGACAAGCCCATCGTGCGCAGGAATTCACGCAGCGATTGCAGGCGTTCCGGCGTGGGCCCTTCGTGGATGCGGTACAGGCCGGGATGCTTGCTGCGCGTCATGAAGTCGGCCGCGCAGGTGTTGGCGGCCAGCATGCATTCTTCAATGAGCTTGTGGGCGTCGTTGCGCACGGACGGCACGATCTGTTCGATACGACCCAGTTCGTTGCAGACGATCTTGGTTTCGACGGTGTCGAAATCAATGGCGCCGCGCTTCTTGCGGCCTTGCACCAGCAGCTGGAACAGTTCGTACAGATGCTGCACATGCGGCATCACGCCGCGCATGGCCGCGGCGGCGGGGCCGCCCGGCTGCTGCAAGGCGGCCCAGATATTCGTGTACGTGGTGCGGGCATGCGAATGCATCACCGCGTTATAGAACTGGTAGGCGGTGACCGTGCCGGCCTTGGCGCCCGTGGCCGGAATGACCATGTCGCAGACCAGCACCAGGCGGTCGACGTCGGGGTTCAGCGAGCACAGGCCGTTGGACAGCGATTCGGGCAGCATCGGGATGACGCGGCGCGGGAAGTACACGCTGGTGCCGCGCTCGATGGCGTCGTCGTCCAGGGCGTCGCCGGGACGCACGTAATGGCTGACGTCGGCAATGGCGACCAACAGGCGCCAGCCTGGACGCTTGCGCTGGCTGGTGCCCAGTTCGACGGGCTCGCAATACACCGCATCGTCGAAGTCGCGCGCGTCTTCGCCGTCGATGGTGATCAGCGGCACGTCGCGCAGGTCGACGCGGTCTTTCAAGTCGGTTTTGCGGACAGTATCGGGGATGCGCGCGGCTTGCTTGCGAGCGGCTTCCGAGAATTCGACGGGCACGTCGAACTTGCGCACGGCGATCTCGATTTCCATGCCGGGGTCGTCGATTTCGCCCAGCACCTCGGCCACGCGGCCCAGGGGCTGCGTATGGCGCGTGGGCTGTTCCATGATTTCAACCGCAACCACTTGCCCATGCTGGGCGCCGTTGGTGTCGCTGGGCGGAATCAGGATGTCGTGTTTGATGCGTTGATCTTCGGGCACGACGATGGACAGGCCATGCTCGTGCAGAAAACGCCCCACCAGCTTATTGGTGCGGCGTTCAATGACTTCAACGATGGTGCCTTCGGGCTTGCCACGGTATTCGCCCGTGGGCTTGACCAGCACGCGGTCGCCATGCAGGACCTTGAGCATTTCGCGCGGCGACAGGAACAGGTCGGGGCCGCCGTCATCACGCAGCAGGAAACCGAACCCGTCACGGTGACCCAGCACCTTGCCGGCGACAAAATCCAATTTGGTCGCCAGCAACAAAACGCCCTTGCGATTGGGCATCAACTGGCCGTCGCGTTCCATGGCGCCCAGGCGGCGCTCGAAACCCACCATCGTCGCGGCTCGCTCAACGCCCATGCGTTCGGCCAGTTCCACCGGAGACAACGGCGAGCCCGCGGCTCGCAGTGCGGTCAGGATGGCTTCACGGGACGGGACATCGGGATCGAAGTCCGGCGGCGCTTCGGGCAAGGGTGTTGATCTGTTGTTTTTCGATTCGTTATTCGATCGTTTTGCCAAAGCTGAAAGTTCCGTATATAATGCGCAGCTTCTGTGGTTCGCCCAAGGCTGAACACTGAAGCAGAAATGGTCAGAAGGGGTTGAAAACCAAAGCGGTTGCTAACCCCAGGTCGAAAGACCCATTGTAAAACCAAGTGCGCTCAGGACGCATGTTTTAGTTAAGTTTTGGTTAAGTCAGTATGTTGAAAACAACGTACGCGCTTAATAGAACAGGGCTAAAACAATGCAACTAGAGCGGCAGCGTATCACAGTGTTCTGACAAGCATGTCTCAGTGCCCAGGTGGCGGAATTGGTAGACGCGCACGGTTCAGGTCCGTGTGCCGCAAGGTGTGGAGGTTCGAGTCCTCTCCTGGGCACCACGGAATTTAAATCGAACTTGCTTGCCGACTACGGTCGCGAACAAGTTGGATAGTAAAAATGCAGTAAAGACGGCCAAAGCAGTATCAGCAGTACTTGCAGTAAACCTGCTAGAGCTCATGGCTCTTACAGTGCCCAGGTGGCGGAATTGGTAGACGCGCACGGTTCAGGTCCGTGTGCCGAAAGGTGTGGAGGTTCGAGTCCTCTCCTGGGCACCACCCGCATAGATGACGAAGCCGCGTTGCGCGGATTCGATAGCAAGACAGAAAGCCCCGAACATCGGAAGATATTCGGGGCTTTTGCTTTGTTGTCGGTGTTTTTACTTGTCGCCGATTTAACTGCACGCCGGGCTATTTCATTTTGGTTCGGCTTTATGTTTCCGGGTCGCCAACGTGGCCGGTTTAGCTTGTTAATCGCCACGCCGATATGCCGGCTTCGCGGTATTAATCCCCTACCCTTTTTCATACCGCGCCCGCTTAGCGCCACGGCACCTTGCGCTGCAAATGATGGCGGGCGTACAGATCTTCACCCATGCCCTCGATCTGTCCGTCGATCAACGCCTCGAAGGGACGCAACAAGGCATCGACGTTCATGGGCGCTTCAATGGCGTTCAGGGCATGCGTGACCGCTTCGATTGTCGACAGCGCACCAGGAATATCGGCATGACGAACGCGATAGCGGGTCACCAAGCCGGCGGGCAACATCACGCGCGGCAGCGCAGCCAATTCGGGGTTGATATGCAGCAGCTTGCGCGCGTGGCCCCACGTGCCGTCCGGCACGATCAGTTGAATTGGCAGGTCCAGGTCTCGCCCATAACCGGGAGTCAGGACGTCGGCGGCCGGCCCCGGAAACAATAGGCGCGGCGTGTAGCCGGGCTCAGCCCAATCGCTGGTCGTAAAACGTTCGCCCACCACGCGGCGCGCGCCGGTCAAGCCCAGCACGGCCAGCCGGGCCGTGTTCAAGGCGTGGCGCGCTTCGCTTGGATGTTGAAGCACCACGACGCGGGTGCGGCATGACAAGGAAGGAATCAGCGCACACAGGCAATGGGATTCCGGACGCAGGCAGCGCGTGCAAAGGGTACGTGACATGGGGCGACACTATAGCGAAAGCCGCCAACGCCAGGCGCGCGAAAAAGTGAAAAAAAGGCAGGACACCCGCTTGCACACGCAAAAGAAAGTGTGCATAATCTCGCTTCTCTGCTGCTGAACAAGAAACGACGCGCAAGCGACGCAACACGTGAAGCATCAGCGCCCAGGTGGCGGAATTGGTAGACGCGCACGGTTCAGGTCCGTGTGCCGCAAGGTGTGGAGGTTCGAGTCCTCTCCTGGGCACCAATTATTACATCACGAGGTACCTGTCGTGATGCGCCAAGAAAAACCCCGATCGTGAAAACGACCGGGGTTTTTTCTTTTGCATGCGGCCGGCGTCAAGACAATACGCACGGCATTATGCGCCGCACTACTTCAGCTCGCGCGTCATCACGACGTGCGGAATTCCAGCTTCCACGAATTCCTCGCCTTCGACGACAAAGCCGTGCGCCTGATAGAAGCCGGCGGCATGCGTCTGCGCATGCAACACCAGCATGCGGTGGCCATCGCCATGGCCCTGCTCGATCAGGGCATCCAGCAACAGCCCGCCCACGCCCATGCCGCGCGCCCGCTTCTGCACGGCCATGCGGCCGATGTGCCCGTCGGGCAGCAAGCGCCCCGTACCCATTGGCGTGCCGTCCGGCCCGTACGCCACGGCGTGCACCGATAGCGCGTCGTCGTCATCCAGCTCAACCTCGGGCGGCACCTTTTGCTCGACGACGAATACCTCGTAGCGAACCGCACTGGCGTCTTCGCGCAGCCGGTCCCAGGTGCCCAATGCAATACGCACCGCTGATTTTTTTTGGGTCGACATCTTCATTTCCCTCGCGAGCGGCAATCAACAATAAATATCCTACGCCGCATTCTCAAGCGGGAATGATACCGGCACGAAAAGGGGTACGATCGCGGCTTGCCCCCGTTGCCCGCATCCAACATGACACCCGCCGCTCCGCCCTGGTTGAAAGCCGCTCCCGCGCTTTTCCTGTTGCTGTGGTCTAGCGGTTTCGTCGTGTTGAAAATCGGTCTGGCCTATGCCGACCCGCTGACGTTCCTGGCCGTGCGCTACGCCTGCGTGGTGCTGATCCTGGCGCCGTTCATGCTGGTGCTGCGTCCCGCCTTGCCCCGTGGCGCGCGCGCCTGGGGGCATCTGGCGATGGTGGGCCTGCTGCTGCAAGCCGGCTATTTCTGCTGCACCTATCTATCGCTGAAACTGGGCATGTCAGCCGGCGGGCTGGCCCTGATCGCGTCATTGCAACCCATCCTGATCGGCCTGCTGGCCCCATTGATCGCTCACGAGCGCGTCGACGCGCGGCGCTGGGCCGGGCTGGGGCTGGGCGTGGCGGGCGCTGTGCTGGTGATCGTGGCCAAGGCATCCATCGACGTGCTGGCGCCACTGGGGCTGCTGTTCGCCGTTGGCGCGCTGCTTTGCATCACCAGCGGCACGCTTTACGAAAAGCGTTTTGGCGTGGCCACGCATCCGGTCACGTCCAACCTGCTGCAATACGCCGTCGGCCTGGCAGTGACCGCGCCGCTGGCATTCTGGCTGGAACCCATGCGCATCGAATGGACCGGTCCGCTGCTTGCCGCGCTGGTTTATCTCGTAGTGGGCAATTCGCTGGTGGCCATCACCTTGTTGTTGACCATGATCCGCCACGGTGAAGCGTCCCGCGTGTCGGCCCTTTTCTTCATGGTGCCGCCTTGCACCGCCGTGTTTGCGTTGATGGCCCTGGGCGAACCGATACCCATGTTGGCGTGGCCCGGCATGGCGCTGGCCGCCCTTGGCATCCTGCTGGTCACCCGCAACCCGCGCCCGCGCCAAGTAGAATGAGCGCCTTCCCGCGCCCACGCCCCCATCCCCACCGATGAACGCCGTCATTACCGCCGCCCTGCCGGTCTTTGCGCTGATCCTGACCGGCTGGCTGGCCGCCCGCGGCAAGGTGCTGGGACCCGGCGCCACCGACGCGCTGAACCGCTATGTCGTCTACCTGTCGCTGCCGGCGCTGCTGTTTCGGGCAATGACGCAGGTAGACCTGACGCACATGGCGCATTGGGGTTTTGTCGCCGCCTTCGCGGGCGGCATCGCCGTGACCTTCCTGGTGTCTTTCCTGCCCGGCCGTGGCGGGCGCCGCGCACTGACCGACCGCAGCATCGAAGGCCTGGCCGCGTCGTATGCAAATGCCGGCTACATGGGCATCCCGCTGTGCGTGGCGCTGTTCGGCGCGGAAAGCCTGGCGCCGGCCGCCTTCACCACCCTGCTGACCGCCAGCGTGCTGTTTGGCTTTGCCATCGCGCTGATCGAATTCGACCGGCAACAAGCCCCGAACCCCGCCGCCACGCTGTTCAAGGTAGGCCGCTCCTTGATGCGCAACCCCTTGCTGGCCGCGCCGGTCCTCGGGCTGGCATGGGCCGCCACCGGCCTGACCCTGCCCGAAGGCATAGACCGCTACGTCGCGCTGCTGGGCGCGTCCGCCAGCCCCTGCGCGCTGGTCACCATCGGCCTGTTCCTGGCGCAGACTGAAACCGCCACCGCCGGCCCCGGCGTGCTGCGCCTGGTGACCGGGAAGTTGTTGCTGCAACCGGCCGTCACCGCGGTGCTGGCCTTTTACGTTTTTTCGATGCCACCGCTGTGGGCATGGACGGCCGTGCTGATGAGCGCGCTGCCCATCGGCACCGGCCCCTTCATGCTGGCCAAGATGTACGGGCGCGATGCCCGCCTGACTTCGCGCGCCATCCTGGTTTCCACCGTCGCCTCCGTGTTGACCGTCAGCCTGCTGGTCGCGTGGATCAGTGCCCACCCCATTTCTTGATTGATCGTCATGCTGCTTGCCGCCGCCATCTTCATTCTTACCATCACGCTGGTCATCTGGCAGCCGAGAGGCTTGTCCATAGGCTGGAGCGCCGTCATCGGCGCTGGCCTGGCGCTGGCCACGGGCGTGGTGCACCTGGCTGACATCGCGGACGTCTGGCGCATTGTCTGGAACGCCACCGCCACCTTTATCGCCATCATCGTCACCAGCCTGATCCTGGACGAAGCCGGCTTCTTTGAATGGTCGGCCTTGCACGTCGCGCGTTGGGGCGGCGGGCGCGGACGGCTGCTGTTTGTGTTGATCGTGCTGCTGGGCGCGGCGGTGTCGGCGCTGTTCGCCAATGACGGCGCAGCGCTGATCCTGACGCCTATCGTCATGGAAATGCTGCTTGCGCTGGGCTTCGGGCCGGGCGCGTCACTGGCCTTTGTGATGGCGGCGGGGTTTATTGCCGACACGGGCAGCATCGCGCTCATTGTCTCGAATCTGGTGAACATCGTGTCGGCCGATTTCTTCGGCATCGGCTTTGGCGAATATGCGTCGGTGATGCTGCCCGTCAACCTGATGGCCGTGGGCTCCACGCTGGTGGTGCTGCTGCTGTTTTTCCGCAAGAGCATTCCGCCGCGCTACGACGTCAGCCAATTGCCGAGCCCGGCGTCCGCCATTCGCGACCCCATCACCTTTCGTGCCGGCTGGATCGTGCTGGCCTTGCTGCTTGCCGGCTTCTTCGTGCTGGAGCCCATGGGCATTCCGGTCAGCGCCATCGCCGCGGCCGGTGCGTTGGGCCTGCTGGTCATCGCCGGCCGCCAGCACATCGTGGGCACGCGCAAGATCATGCGCGAGGCGCCCTGGCACATCGTGATTTTTTCCTTGGGCATGTACCTGGTCGTCTACGGCCTGCGCAACGCCGGCCTGACCGCGCATCTGGCGCAGGTGCTGGACCGCTGCGCCGAATACGGACTGTGGGGCGCGGCGATGGGCACGGGCCTGATCACCGCGTTCCTGTCGTCCATCATGAACAACCTGCCCACGGTGCTGGTGGGCGCGCTGTCCATTGCGGACACCAGCGCCACCGGTCCGCTGAAAGACGCCATGATCTACGCCAACATCATCGGCAGCGACCTGGGGCCGAAAATCACGCCGATCGGCAGCCTGGCGACGCTGCTCTGGCTGCATGTGCTGGCGCGCAAAGGGCTGCGGATCACGTGGGGCTATTACTTCAAGGTGGGCATTGTGCTGACGTTGCCGGTACTGCTGCTGACGCTGGCCGCGCTGGTATGGCGGCTGCAATAGCGCAGCGACTGCCCCTCTGCTTTTAATAACTTTTAGTTATTACGCAAGCACAAATAGATGGTTTGAGCCATTAAACCGCCGCCGTAAACTTTCAAGCATCTCCACGGGCGCCCCTACACGCGCCCGTTTGCTTTGAACCGATTCAATCCCCCCGGGATGCCCCATGAGTTCCAACGCCTCGACCTTGCCCCTGCCCTCGGCCCTGCCGCCACTGCACATCAACCGCAAGCCCTTGTGGATTGCGCTGCTGCTGTTGCTGGCCGGCGCGCTCTATCTGCTTCAAACCGTCAGCTGGCGCCAAGGTGCGCTGTGGGTGATTGGCGCTCTGCTGGGCGTCACGCTGTATCACGCATCTTTCGGCTTTACGCAGGCTTGGCGCGTGTTCGTGTCCGACCGCCGCGGCGCGGGCCTGCGCGCGCAGATGCTGATGTTGGGCGTGGGCGTGCTGCTGTTCTTCCCGTTCCTGGCCGCCGGCACGCTGTTCGGCCAACCCGTCACCGGCTTCGTATCGCCCCCGGGCGTGTCCGTGGTGCTGGGCGCGTTCCTGTTCGGCATCGGCATGCAGCTGGGCGGCGGTTGCGCGTCGGGCACGCTGTTCGCCGTGGGCGGCGGCAACACGCGCATGCTGGTCACGCTGCTGTTCTTCATTGTGGGCTCGGTCGTTGCCACGGCCAATTTCAGCTGGTGGTCGACGCTGCCCGCATTGGCGCCCACATCGTTGATCAAGACCTGGGGCCTGGCGCCCGCGTTGATTGCCAACCTGGTGGTTTTTGCCTTGATCGCCTGGGGTACCACCGCGCTTGAAAAGCGTCGCCACGGCCACGTGATTTCCTTTGCCTCGCGCACCTCGCGCCCCGTTTCCCTGCTGCAAGGCCCGTGGCCGCTGATCTGGGGCGGCGTTGCGCTGGTCGTGTTGAACTTCGCCACGCTGGCGCTGGCCGGCCGCCCGTGGGGCATCACATCCGCCTTTGCCTTGTGGGGCGCCAAAGCCTTGAACGCTGTCAGCGGCGATGTGGCCAGCTGGACGTACTGGAGCAAGCAGCCTTCGCTGGGCGCGCCGTTGCGCCAGGACGTCACCACCGTCATGGACATCGGCCTGATGCTGGGCGCCCTGGCCGCCGCCAGCGCCGCCGGTAAATTTGCCCCCGTCTGGAAGGTGCCCGCACGCTCGCTGGCCGGCGCCGTCATCGGCGGGCTGTTGCTGGGATATGGCGCTCGCTTGGCCTTCGGCTGCAACATCGGCGCGTACTTCAGCGGCATCCTGTCGGGCAGCCTGCATGCCTGGCTGTGGCTGCCGGCCGCCTTCGCGGGCAGCGCGCTGGGCGTGCGCTTGCGCCCCGCCTTCGGCCTGGCCGTCGAGAAAACGCCCCCGGCTTCCAGCTGCTGACGGCCCGCTGCTGAAAAACTGTGTTCCACGCATCGCCCCCTTTTCAGGGGGCTTTTCTTTTTTCCGCCGCGCCGGCTGGTGTATGGTGGCGTCACTTGCGCACCCCGGAGAGAACATGAGCTGGATGCTTGGCCGTTACACGGCCTTTTTATTGACCCTTGCCGGCGCTGCCGTCACCGCTTTCCTGGCGGCTACCGATTCACTGTGGTGGCTATGGGCCGCCGTTCCGCTGGCGATGCTGGGCGCGCTTGGCGTCTACGACCTGATCCAGACGCGCCACGCCATCCGGCGCAACTATCCCGTCATCGGCAACCTGCGCTTTCTGTTCGAGTTCATCCGACCCGAGATCCGCCAGTATTTCCTGGAAGACGACACGCAGGCCGCGCCCTTCTCGCGCGCGCAACGTTCCATTGTTTATCAGCGCGCCAAGCGCGAAATCGACAAGCGCCCCTTCGGCACGCAGGAAGACGTGTACGGCGACCGCTACGAATGGATCAACCATTCCATGTCGCCCTCGCACATCAATGACACGGACTTTCGTGTCACGGTGGGCGGCCCGGACTGCACGCAGCCCTATTCGATGTCTGCCTTCAACGTGTCGGCCATGAGCTTTGGCGCGCTGTCGGCCAACGCCGTGCTGGCATTGAACGAAGGCGCGCGCCAAGGGGATTTTGCGCACGACACTGGCGAAGGCGGCATCAGCCGCTACCACCGCCAGCCGGGGGGCAGCCTGGTGTGGAACATCGGGTCGGGTTACTTCGGATGCCGCGACGAACAGGGGGCATTCTCCGAAGAAGCTTTCATCAAGAACGCCTGTACGCCGCAGGTGAAGATGATTGAAATCAAGCTGTCGCAGGGCGCCAAGCCCGGCCACGGCGGTATCTTGCCCGCCGGCAAGGTCACGCCTGAAATCGCCGAGGCACGCGGCGTGGCCGCGTGGCAGGATTGCAATTCCCCAGCCAGCCATTCGGCTTTCGACACGCCTATCGGCTTGATGAAATTCGTGGCGCGGCTACGAGAACTGTCGGGCGGCAAACCGGTAGGATTCAAGTTCTGCGTGGGCCACCCCTGGGAATGGTTCGCCATCGTCAAGGCCATGCTGGAAACCGGCATCACGCCGGATTTCATCGTGGTGGACGGCGCGGAAGGCGGCACGGGCGCGGCGCCGGTTGAATTCGTGGACCACGTAGGCACGCCGCTACGCGAAGCGTTGCGCCTGGTGCACAACACCTTGATCGGCGTAAACCTGCGCGACCGCATCAAGATCGGCGCATCCGGAAAAATCATTACGGCCTTCGACATGGCACGCGTCATGGCGATGGGCGCCGACTGGTGCAATGCGGCTCGCGGTTTCATGTTCGCCATCGGTTGCATCCAGGCTCAGGCCTGCCATACCGGCAAATGCCCCACCGGCGTCACCACACAAGACCCGCTGCGCCAGCGCGCGCTGGTGGTGCCCGACAAGGCGCAGCGCGTGGCCAACTTTCATCGCAATACGCTGCATGCGCTGGCCGAGCTTCTGGCGGCGGCGGGCCTGACGCACCCGGGCCAACTGCGCCCGCATCACATCGCACGCCGCATCTCGTCCAGCGAAATCCGTTTGTTGTCGGCGCTGTTTCCGGAGTTGGCGCCAGGTGAACTGCTGCGAGGCGAATTCCGGCATCAGGTGTTTCGCGTGGGCTGGGCCATGGCCCAGGCGCAATCGTTCCAACCCACGCAAGACATCACCACGGCGCTGGCCGAGCACCGCGCCTAGCCACGCAGCGCTGACCGCTTGAGACAGCTAGGGCCGATGTTCGAACGCGGGCGCTACAGCCAGCGTTCGAACATCCGCGAAAAGAACTCCATGAACCGATCGTCCACCCCACGCTGCCGCCAGGTTTCCGGGGTGATGGGCACGGAATCGGCAACGTCGCGCTGGAACAACGCTTCCATTTCGCCGGCGAACTCCGGGCCCAGCACGACCGCGTTGATCTCGTAGTTCAGCGCGAAACTGCGCCAGTCCATATTGCTGGACCCCACCGTGGACCAGACGCCGTCCACCACCGCCGTCTTGGCATGCAACAAGGCATCGCGGCGCTCGTAGAGCTTGACGCCGGCTTCCAGCAGATCGGTGTAATGCGAGCGGCCGGCGTTAAAGACCAGCGACGAATCGCTGAACCCCGGCAACACCAACACCACATCGACACCGCGCCGCGCGGCGGCCGACAACACGTCGATAAAGGCCGGGTCGGGCACGAAGTACGCCATGGTGATGTGGATGGATTTCTGCGCGCTTTCAAATGCCGACATCAGCGTCAGATAGACGGTATAGCCGTCGCTGCGATCGGGTTGATTCGCCAGGATGCGCACGGTGGTCGACCCCGTCGGCGGCGCGACATGCGTGCCGCCGCCCTTGATCGGTTCATCCGATTGCGACGCCCAGCCCGCCTGAATCACCTGTTCCAGCTGCGCCACGGCCGGCCCTTCGATGCGCAAGTGCGTATCGCGCCATGGCGCGGCCTTGGCATCGCCCTTGGCCTTCGGGCCGTCTTGTTTTGCATCATCGGGCTTGGCATCAGCCTCTTTACCCGCGCCGCTGCCCGAGCCGCCACTGGATTTACCACCCGACCCGGGGGTCGAGCCCGAGGCCGATCCCGGCGACGACTCATAAACGCTGCTGACATTGATGCCGCCCAGGTAGCCGACCTTGCCGTCAACCACCAGCACCTTGCGGTGATTACGCTGGTTCGGTGACCACCCCGCGCGCGCGGCGACCGGGTTGACGGGGTTGAACACCGCCACCTGAACGCCTGCGTCGCGCAAGCGTTGAAACAGGGCGTCGGGCGTCTTGATGGTGCCCACCGCGTCGACCATCAAAGACACTTCGGCGCCGCGATTGCGCGCGGCGATAAGCGCCTCGGCAAAGCGCGCGCCTTCGGCATCGTCTTCAAAAATATAGGTCTCCATGTGCACATAGCGGCGCGCCTGTGCAATGGATTTCAGCATCGCTTGATAGGTCGTGGGCCCGTCGGCCAGCAACTTGACCTGATTGCCGGGCGACAGAGGCGCGCCGCTGACGGCTTGCTCGACCGCCAGGTGACGCGCCAGGAAATCATCCTTCGGCGTGTTGGGGTCGGCAACAATGCCTTGTCCGCGCCGGTAGCTTTCGCGTGCGGCCTCGGCGGACAGCCCGGCCTGTTCTTTACGGGCCTGGCGTTCATCGGCGTCCGGCACGCGGGCGCAGGCCGCCAGCAGCGTGGCCGCGCACGCCAGCACCAATGCGTGCGCCCAACGACGCGCGCCGGGCAGCCACGAAGG